>CAJXKX010000120.1 GCA_913055965.1 uncultured Roseovarius sp. | reverse complement strand
AAGCGCCACCCACAGGCCCCAGCGCCCCGGCACGCGGCCCGAGGGGATCGGGCGGTCGGGCTCGTTGATCGCGTCCACATGCCGGTCGCACCAGTCATTCGCCGCCTGGCTCATCCCGCAGACCACCGGCCCGGCGAGGACCATGCCCAACAGCACCAGCCAGGGCGCCGACCCGATCGGCACCCCCGAAGAGACCACGCCGCACAGATAGGCCCAGATCGGCGGAAACCACGTGACCGGCTTCAGCAGCGTCAGCAGCGCGCGCGGATCGGGGAGGCGGCGGGGAGGGTGCAATTCGGATGTGACACTCATGGTGTCAATTAAACTATACACCTCGAGTCGTCGCAAACAGTTTCTCGCGCCGGTGGCTCGAGAGGCCGCAAGGATCACTCCGAAGAGTTGATCAGCCCGTGCTTGCGCAGCTTGACATAAAGGCTTTGGCGCGACAGGCCCAGCATCTCGGCGGCGGCGACGCGGTTGTTGCCGGTCAGGCGCACCGCCGTCTCGATGCACATCTTCTCCACCACGTCCGAGGTGGCCGAGACCAGTTCCTTGAGCGAGGCGGTGCCCACGAGGTCCATCACGCTCTTCATCGCCTCGTCATCCACCGCCACGGCCTCGCCCGCGATGTCGCCCGGCTCGCGCAGCGCCACGTCGCGGATCACGAAGCCATAGCCCATGTCGACGCCGCGCTGCCGCAGCCGCGTGGCCGAAATCTCGACCGAGACGCGCGTGCCCACAAGGCTCGTCAGCTGCGCGGCATAGCGGCGCAGCCGCCCGCGCCGCGCGGTGCCCTCGATCATCAGCTTTAGATCGACCGCCCCCCGCACCAGGCAATCGGCCAGCGATTCGCCGCGCAGGTCGCGCAATTGCGGCGCATCGACCAGTTCGAGAAAGGCGTCGTTCGCCTCGCGGATCAGCCCCTTGGCGTCGGTCAGCACGATGGCGTCGCCGGTCTCGGCATAGAGCGCGGCCAGCGCATTGATGAATTCCGGCCCCGCCCCGTCGCTTTCATCCATCGCGACGATCCGCGCCAGCAGGTAGAGCGCCCCGGCCGCCCGGAAATACCCCGGCACCACCTTCAGCACCCGGCCATTGCGGCGCGACACCACGTCCACCCCGTTCACCCCGTCCGTCGCGGCGGCGGATTTCAGCGCTTCGGCGAATTCGCTGCGCCTGCGCCCCTCGAAAACCTGCGCGAAACTCGTCCCGCGCAACCCGTCCAGCTTGCTGCCCAGAAGCTGCGCGGCGGCGCTGTTGAGGTCGCGGATACCGCCCTGCTCGGGATCGATCAGCACCAGCGGCGTCTCCGACGCCTCCAGCACCACCCTGTAAAAGGTCTCGGCCCCGCGCAGCGCCTGCGCGTCGCGCTCGCGCGCCATCTGCTCGCTCAGCAGGCGCTGCTGCACATCGGCAAAGGGCTGCATGTCGCGCCCCACCAGCAGGATGCCGCCATCCGCCCCCACCCGGTGCAGCGAATAGCGCACCGGCGCTTCCCAGTTGGCATTGTCCACATGGTTGATCTCGATCGGGCGCGGCTCGAGTTCCGGCGCTTCGCGCAGTTGCGCGACGCGCGCATCGAATTTCGTGCGGCTCTCATCGGCGAGAAAGTTGTTGAACGGACGTCCGACCCAGTGATCGAGACAGCCCAGCGCCGGGTTCTCGGGATTGGTGGAAATGCCCTCGACGATTCCGTCGGCGCTCAGCAGCACGGCCAGGTCGGCCACCTGCTCCACCAGACCGGGGATGTCGGTGATCTCCGGAATCCGCCCGGCCCGAAGCCTCTGGGATGTCTGTTCCTGCCTGCTCACGGCCCCGCCATGCTCCTCATCACATCACGACCGAGCATGCCCCGCACCACGGCCTCAGCCGTTGTCCGGCATGGTCAGCCGCTCCGTCACCGTTGCCAGCCCGCATCTCTCGATGGCTTCGCGCACCGACTTCACTGCATGATCCGCGCCACAGCGCCGGACGGCGGCAACATTTTCGGCCACGACCCTGCCCCCGATGATCACCGGCGGGAGCGGGCTGACATTTGTCCTTAGGTATTCTATCAATTCCCCGGCCTTTTCAACCGATTTCCGCGTCGCCAGCGTCAGCCCCACCGCGGAAAACCGGCCCGCGCGCAGCAACTCAACCAGTTCGGGTGCTTCCATGCCGATACTCATCCGAACCCAGACCCCGTGCCGCCGGAACGTATCCGCGGCGACGAACGCGCCCAGCGAATGCTGCTCGAACTCGGGAATCACCATCAGGATTTCCTGGCCCAGCGGAATGCTCCGGTCGAGCATCGGCAGGCCGCGCGCATCGCCCGCGGACCGGAACAGCGCCTGCAGCCGCGACGCCCCGAGCGTCACATCGACGAAACTCGCGGTGTCGGAAATCCACATCTCGCCCAACCGCCGCGCCGCCGCGGGCACGTAATCCTGGAAAATCTGCTCTGACGTGACCCCGTTCGAGACCAGCGCGGAAATCACCGCGTGATGGCTGGTCTCCGCCTCCGACATCAGCGCGGCGCACAGCCGCTCGATCCATTCCTCGCGCCCCTGCGGATTGCGCTCGACATAATCCGAGGCGATCTTGCGCAGCGCCGATTCCACGAGAAACCGGATGGCCGGGCCGCGGGCGCCGGCATCCTCGGCATCCTTCGGACCGGGTGTGAACTGGGGCTCCATGCGACCCTCCCGTCGAGGCAGTATGTTTCTGGCACCGGGCTTGCCGCCGATTTCCGGGACACTCGATACCCGAAAGTGTGCGCCCCGCCCGGCATTCTGTCAATCGGAACTGACACCAACGGGGTCAACACCCCCGCAATCCACTGGAATCACGCCCGAATAATAACAGCTTCAGCCACCGGAGCGAGTCGGCATCGCGTGAAAAAACATATATTTCTGAAATATTCGCTCCGGCGGTCCCGCGCCGCTCGGGAATGTCCACCCGACGCGACACGGATTGGCGCAGCAATGTGTAAATTATAGTTGACACCTTGCCGCCCCGCACCCTAGCATTCTCCCATGCAACCTGGGACGAAAGGGCGGGAGATGAGGCTTGGCACGGCCCGCGACTCCGAGCGAGGCGCGCTCTATACCGCAGAGCAGCGCGCCCGCCGCGACGCCACCCGCTGGACGCTGGTGCAGGGCCTGCTCGCGCCCGCGCAATTCCTCGTCTTCCTGGTCTCGCTGGCGCTCGTCATCCGCTTCCTGCTGACCGGCGCGGGCTACGAGGCCGCGACGCTGTCGATCCTGGTCAAGACGGGCTTTCTCTACGTGATCATGATCACCGGCGCGATCTGGGAAAAAGTCGTTTTCGGTCAATACCTTTTCGCCCCCGCCTTCTTTTGGGAGGACGTGTTCAGCTTCGCCGTGATCGCGCTGCACACTGCCTATGTCTGGGCGCTCTTCGCGGGCGGGTTCGGCCCGGCGCAGGAGATGGGCATCGCGCTCGCCGCCTATGCCGCCTACGTCATCAATGCCGGACAATTCCTGCTCAAGCTGCGCGCGGCCCGGCTGCAGGCGGAGGTGGCACCATGACCGCTCCCGTCTCCGGCTGCCTCGACGCCCCGGTGCTGCGCGAGCGCGGCCAGCACGAGGTATTCTGCGGCCTGACGGGAATCATCTGGCTGCACCGCAAGATGCCCGACGCCTTCTTTCTCGTGGTGGGCTCGCGCACCTGCGCGCACCTGCTGCAATCGGCGGCGGGGGTGATGATCTTTGCCGAGCCGCGATTCGGCACCGCCATCCTCGAAGAGACCGACCTCGCGGGCCTCGCCGACGCGCAGGAGGAACTCGAACGCGAGGTGGCCCGCCTGATCGCCCGCCGCCCCGATATCCGCCGCCTGTTCCTCGTCGGCTCCTGCCCCTCCGAGGTGATCAAGCTCGACCTCGCCCGCGCCTCCGAGCGCCTCTCGGCGCGGCACGGGCCGTCGGTGCGGGTGCTCAGCTACTCGGGCTCCGGCATCGAGACCACCTTCACCGAAGGCGAGGACGCCTGCCTCGCCGCGATGGTGCCGGACCTGCCCGAGACCCGCGCGACCGAACTCGTGATGGTCGGCGCGCTGCCCGACGTGGTCGAGGACCAGGCGCGCGCGCTGCTCGACGCGATGGGCGTGGGGCCGGTCCGCGTGCTGCCCGCGCGGCACGCGGATGACACCCTCGCCATCGGCCCCGAAACCCGCTTCATCCTCACGCAGCCCTTCCTCGGCGCGACCCATGGCGCGCTCTCCCGCCGCGGTGCCCGGCACATCGCCGCCCCCTTCCCCTTCGGCGAAGAGGGCACCACCGCCTGGCTGCAGGCCATCGCCGACGAATTCGGCGTCCCGCAAGAGCGGTTCGACGCCGTAACCGCCGCGCCGCGCGCCCGCGCCCGCGCCGCCATCGCCCGCGCAGGCGCGCCGCTCGACGGGCGCTCGGTGTTCTTCTTCCCCGACAGCCAGCTGGAAATCCCGCTCGCCCGCTTCCTGACCCGCGAATGCCGCATGCACGCGCTCGAGGTGGGCGCGCCCTACATCCACAAGGCGCTCGTCGGCCCCGACCTCGCCCGTCTCGACGCGGGCCCCACCATCGCCGAGGGCCAGGATGTCGAGCGCCAGCTCGACCGCTGCCGCGCCGCGCGCCCCGACCTCACGGTCTGCGGCCTCGGCCTCGCCAACCCGCTCGAGGCCGAGGGGCTCACGACCAAATGGGCCATCGAACTCGTCTTCACCCCGGTCCATTTCTACGAACAGGCGGGCGATCTGGCCGCGCTCTTCGCGCGCCCGCTCAACCGCCGCGCCGCCCTGAGACGCGAGGCCGCCGAATGACCGTCCAACCGCATCTTCTGGCTGCAAATATCCTCTGGGGGTCCGGGGGGCGAAGCGCCCCCGGCGGCCGGCCATGAAGCTCACGCTCTGGACATACGAGGGCCCGCCCCATGTCGGCGCGATGCGCGTGGCGACCGCGATGAAGGGGCTGCACTACGTGCTGCACGCCCCGCAGGGCGACACCTATGCCGACCTGCTCTTCACCATGATCGAGCGGCGCGACCACCGCCCGCCGGTGACCTACACGACGTTCCAGGCGCGCGACCTCGGTTCGGACACCGCGAGCCTGTTCAAGGCGACGTGCGAGGCCGCCTACGACCGGTTCCGGCCGCAGGCGTTGATCGTCGGCGCGTCCTGCACCGCCGAACTGATCCAGGACGATCCCGGCGGCATGGCCGAGCAGATGGGCCTGCCCTGCCCGGTGATCGCGCTGGAACTGCCCAGCTACCAGCGCAAGGAGAATTTCGGCGCCGACGAGACCTTCTACCGGATCACCCGCGCGCTGGCGAAGCCGGTCGACAAGACCGCGCAGCCCTCCGCCAACCTGATCGGCCCCACCGCGCTCGGCTTCCGCCACCGCGACGACATCACCGAGGTGACGCGCCTGCTCGAGGATATGGGGATCGCCGTCAATGTCTGCGCGCCCTATGGCGCGACGCCCGAGGATATCGCCCGGCTGGGGGCCGCGCATGTCAACGTGCTGATGTATCCCGAAACGGGCGAGAGCGCCTGCCGCTGGATGGCGCGCGATCTGGGCATCCCCCATACCCGCACCATTCCCATCGGCGCGCAGGCCACCCGCGATTTCGTGGCAGAGGTGGCCGGTCTCGCGGGCGTGGCCCCGTATCTCGACGAAAGCCGCCTGCGCCAGCCCTGGTATGCGGCGAGCGTGGATAGCACCTATCTCACAGGCAAGCGCGTGTTCCTCTTCGGCGACGGCACGCACGTGGCAACTGCGGCCCGCATCGCCCGCGACGAGATCGGCTTCGAGGTGGCGGGGCTGGGCTGCTACAACCGCGAGATGGCCCGCCCCATCCGCGCGCTGGCCCGCGATTTCGGCGTCGAGGCGCTCATCACCGACGATTATCTCGAGGTCGAGGCCGCCATCGAGTCGCTCGCCCCCGAGATGATCCTCGGCACGCAGATGGAGCGGATGATCGGCAAGCGTCTCGGCATCCCCTGCGCCGTCATCTCCGCGCCGGTGCATGTGCAGGATTTCCCCGCCCGCTACTCGCCGCAGATGGGGCTCGAAGGGGCCAACGTCATCTTCGACACCTGGGTGCACCCGCTCGTGATGGGGCTCGAGGAGCACCTCCTGCACATGTTCCGCGAGGACCCGGAATTCCACGACGACGCCGGTGCCAGCCATCACGGCGGCGCCCATGTCCCGCGCGCCGAGGATCCGGCCGACGCCCCGATGCCGGAGCCCCGCGAAACCTCCCCCGGCGAGGTGATCTGGCTCAGCGATGCCGAGCGCGAACTCAAGAAGATCCCGTTCTTCGTGCGCGGCAAGGCCAGGCGCAACACCGAGACCTTCGCCGCCGAACGCGGCGTGACCCGGATCGACATCGACACGCTCTACGAGGCCAAGGCCCATTATGCTCGTTGATCGCACCATATCCGCAGCCCCCGCCTATCGCGTGGTGATCCTGACGCTGGATGCCCATGCCGCGGGTCCCTGCGCGCGCGCCTCCGAGCGGCTGGTGGCCGAGTTTCCGGGGCTCGAGCTGTCGGTCCACGCCGCCGCCGAATGGGCCGAGAACCCGGGCGCCCTCGACGCCGCGA
>CAJXKX010000119.1 GCA_913055965.1 uncultured Roseovarius sp. | reverse complement strand
CCTCGGGCTTGACCCGAGGATCTCTTGGTTGCGAGGTCCTCCGGTCAAGCCCGAGGATGACGGGATGCCTGCGGGTGACACGAGCGGGGGCGCAGCACTCAGAGCTTCGAGCGCAGGTAGGCCAGCGCGGCGGGGCGCAGGGATTGCGTTCCGCGGGTGCGTTCTTCTTGCAGGATGTCGCGCAGCTCGCCTAGGTCGGTGCGGCGCAAGAGGCTCTTGACCGGGCCGATGGAGGCGGGCCGCATCGACAGCGAGCGAAACCCGAGCGCGGCGAGGCAGGCGGCCTCTATCGGGCGTCCCGCGTCCTCGCCGCAGAAGCTGAGCCGCGTGCCCAGCGTGGCGCAGCGATAGACGATGCCTTCGAGGAAATTGAGATAGCTCATGTCGAGCGTGTCGTAGCGGCGGCGCACGCGCTCGTTCTCGCGGTCGGCGGCAAAGAAGAACTGCTTGAGATCGTTGCCGCCCACCGACAGGAAATCCACCTCCTCGTAGAACGAGTCGGGCGCGAAGGCGAGCGAGGGTGTTTCGAGCATGGCGCCCACCTCGACCTCGGCGGGCAGGGGGTGGCCGAGGATGCGCTCGCGCTCGAGCGCCTTGTCCATCTCGGCGCGGGCGGCGCGAAATTCGTCATGCTGCGCCACGAAGGGGAACATCACCGAAAGCGGCCGCCCCTGCGCGCCGCGGATCAGCGCCTGAAGCTGCATCCGCATGACGCCCGGCTTTTCCAGCGCCACGCGCACCGCGCGCCAGCCCATGGCCGGGTTGGGCTCGTCGGTGGCCTTCATGTAGGGCAGCACCTTGTCCGACCCGATATCGAGCGTGCGGAACACCACCCGGCGGCCCTTGGCGGCGTCCATCACCCGGGCATAGAGCGCGCTCAGCTCGGCGCGCTTGGGCATGTGGCTGCGGATCAGGAACTGCAATTCGGTGCGAAAGAGCCCCACGCCCTCGGCACCGGAATTCTCGAGGCTGGGCAGGTCGGCCATCAGCCCGGCGTTCATCTTGAGCGTGATGCGCGTGCCGCACAGCGTCTCGGCGGGCTTGTCGCGGATCGAGGCATAGCGCTCCTGCGCCTTGGCCTGCATCGCCATCTTGTCGCGGAACGCCGCCGTCACCGCATCGTCGGGGCGCAGGTGCACGATGCCCTGCTCGCCATCGACAAGGATCGCGTCGCCGTTGAGCGCCTCTGTGGTCACCCGCCCGGCATGGATCACCAGCGGAATCGCGAGCGCGCGCGCCACGATCGCGGCATGGCTGCCGACCGCGCCCTGTTCGAGCACGATGCCGCGCAGGCTGCGCCCGTAATCCAGCAGTTCGGCGGGGCCGATATTGCGGGCCACGAGAATCGGATCGGCGGGAAGCTCGGCCCCGGTCTGCTGGCCCTGCCCGGTCAGGATGCGCAGGAGCCGGTTGCTCAGATCGTCGAGATCGTGCAGCCGCTCGCGCAAGTAGGCATCGGTCACCTGCACCATCCGCGCGCGGGCGGCGGATTGCTCTTTCTCCACTGCGGCCTCTGCCGAGAGGCCGCTGTCGATATTGGCCTCCATCCGGCGCATCCAGCCCTTGGAATTGGCGAACATCCGGTAGGCTTCGAGCACCTCGAGCTGCTCGCGGTCGCCGCCCTGCGCCGAATCGAGCATCCGGTCCACGCCCACGCGCAGCGTCTCGATGGCCTCGTGCAGGCGCTCCATCTCGCGCGCGGGGTCCTCGGCGATGGGGTTGGTGATCACCACGCGCGGCTCGTGCAGCCAGACATGGCCCTGCGCCGCGCCCTCCTGCCCGATGGCGCCGCGGAACATCACCGGCTGGCTGTGCAGCGCCTTCATCGCGGCGCCTTCGCCCACGAAGGCCCCCAGTTCGGCCATCTCGGCCAGCACCATCGCCACCACTTCGAGCGCGTAGATCTCGTCTTCGGAGAACTCGCGTGCCTCCTTGGATTGCGTCACCAGCACGCCCAGCTTTTCGCCCAGCCGCTGGATCGGCACGCCGACGAACGAGGAATACGCCTCTTCGCCGGTCTCGGGCATGTAGCGGAAACCGGGCGCGGAGGGCGCGTCGCTGGTGTTGATCACGTTGCCCGAGCGCGCCACCCGGCCGACCAGCCCCTCGCCCAGCCGCAGCCGCGTCTGGTGGACGGATTCGGCCTTGAGCCCCTCGGTGGCGCAGAGTTCGAGCGTTTCGGCATCGCGGAACAGGTAGATCGAGCAGACCTCGGCGCGCATCTCCTCGGCGATGAGCCGGGTGATCCGGTCGAGCCGCGTCTGCCCGCCGCCCTCTTCGGCCATGATCGCCCGCAGGCGGCCCAGCATCTGGCGGCTGTCGGTTCTCGGTGTCACGCTCATCGCGCCTCGCCCCCCGGGGCCGGTTCAAAGGCGGTCGGCCTGCCTGCTGTTGCCGTGGCGCGGGACGTCAGGCCGCCTTGTCGAGTTCGAAGGCATCATGCAGGGCCTGCACCGCGAGTTCCATATATTTCCGGTCGATCAGAACGGAAATCTTGATCTCCGAGGTTGCAATGACCTTGATGTTGATCCCCTCGTCGCTCAGCGTCTTGAACATCTTGGCCGCCACGCCCGACTGGCTGCGCATCCCGATCCCCACCGCCGAGATCTTGGCGACGTCGGTATCCGCGATCAGGTCGTGATAGTTGATATGGCCCGCCTCCTTGGCCGCCTCCAGCGCCTTCTCGGCGCGCGGTACCTGGTCGGTGGGGCACGAGAAGGTCATGTCGGTGCGGCCTTCCTCGGCGATGTTCTGGATGATCATGTCCACGTTCACCCCCGCCTCGGCCAGCGGGCCGAAGATCGCCGCGGCGATGCCGGGGCGGTCGGCGACCGAAACGAGGGTCATCTTCGCCTCTTCGCGCGAATAGGCGATGCCGCTCACAACTCTGGATTCCATGATTTCCTCCTCGGCGCAGACCAGCGTGCCGGCCTCCTCGCCCTGTTCCTCGAAACTCGACAGCACCCGCAGCCGGACGTTGTAGCGCATCGCCAGCTCAACCGAGCGTGTCTGCAGCACCTTGGCCCCGAGCGAGGCCAGTTCCAGCATTTCCTCGAAGGCGATGCGGTCGAGCTTGCGCGCCTTGCCGCTGATCCGCGGATCGGTGGTATAGACGCCGTCCACATCGGTGTAGATGTCGCATCGCTCGGCATCGAACGCCGCGGCAAAGGCCACGGCGGTGGTATCAGACCCGCCGCGCCCCAGCGTGGTGATGCGGCCCTCGGGGCTCACCCCCTGAAACCCCGCGACCACCGCCACGCGCATCCCCTCGGCGAACTTGGCGTTGATGTTGTCGGGCGGGATTTCCTCGATCCGGGCGGCGGAATGCGACGAGTTGGTTTTCAGCGGCACCTGCCAGCCCTGCCAGCTGCGCGCGGGGATGTCCATTTCCTGCAAGGTGAGCGCCATCAGCCCGGCGGTCACGTTCTCGCCGGAACTGACCACGGCGTCGTATTCGCGCGCATCGTAGAGCGGCGAGATCTCGCCCACCCAGCCCACGAGTTCGTTGGTCTTGCCCGACATGGCCGAGACGATGACGATCACGTCATAGCCCTTGGCCACCTCGACGCCCACGCGCTTGGCGGCGCGGCGGATACGGTCGATATTGGCGACGGACGTGCCGCCGAATTTCATCACGAGAACGGGCATGCGCGCGGAACCTGAAGCGAAATCACGCGCGGGGTTTACGCCCGGTCCGGTGCGGGCGCAAGGGGCTGGCTGCGTCCGGGCCGCCGCTCCGCGGCCCGTGCCCGCTCAGTAGGCATGTTCGCGCCCGTCCCATGTGCGGAAGCAGCCGGTATCGTCCATCCCGAGCGCGTCGAAGCGCGCGATCAGCCCCCCGGCGGCCTCGTCCACGCCGATCTCCGCCGCATCGCCGCCCATGTCCGTGCGCACCCAGCCGGGGTGATAGATGCCCACGGCGATGCCGTCGGGGGCAAGGTCGGCGGCGAGGTTGCGCCCGAGATTGAGCGCTGCCGCCTTGGACGCGCGGTAGATGTAGCTGCCGCCCGGCGCGCGGGTGTGACTGGCCATCTGGCTCGAGATGACGGCGATGCGGGCATTCCCGGCGGCGCGCAGATTGGGCAGCAGCGCCTGCACGCTCAGGAACACGCCGGTGACATTGGTGGCGAAGGTTTCGGCCCACATCGGTGCGGGATAGCCGCTGTCGAGCGCCTGTCCCTTGTCGGGGTAGATGCCCGCGTTGCACACCAGCAGATCGACCGCCCGCCCGTCGAGCCCCGCCGCGAAGGCCGCGACGCTTTCGGGGTCGGCGACGTCGAGCGGGACCAGCCCCGTGCCGCCGCGGCGTCCGGTTCCGGTAACGGTGTGGCCCGCAGCCCGGTAGCGTTTCGCGAGTTCCGCGCCGATGCCGCGCGATGCGCCGGTGATGACGATATGCATGGTGGCCTCAGTTGGTCTTGCGCCGCGGGGCAAAGGGCAGGGGGGCCACGGGAATGCCGTCCTCGATCAGGCGGCGCGCTTCCTCGGGGCGGGCCTCGCCGTAGATGGCGCGCTCGGGCAGCACGCCTTCGTGCATGTCGCGGGCCTCCTGCGCGAATCGCGTGCCCACGTAATCGGCATTGGCCTCGACCTTGCGGCGCAGGGCGGCGATGGCCTGTTCGGCGGTGTCGGGCTTGCGGGTGAGGGCACCCTCCTCGCGCGCGGCCTGCACCTGCGGCGCCATCAGCGCCTTTTCCACCTGCGTCGAGCCGCACACGGCGCACGAGACCATGCCCGTCGCAGAGAGCCGGTCATAGGCCGAGGCGGATTGGAACCAGCTGTCGAAATCGTGCCCCTGCGCGCATTTGAGAGTGAATTTTATCATGCCCTTCACGCCTGTCCGAGAGCGCCATACTTATCCCGGCGGGCGCGAAGATCAAGCGCCGGAAATGTGACCAAAATAATCGGAATTGACATTTCCGACTGTTTCACTCAGATTGATCCTGCCAAGCCACTCCGCCACGGTCAGCCCGGCACACCCACCCAAAGAGCGGGACCGCGCCGCGCGCCCCGCAGACCGAGCGAATGGAGACCATGACATGATCCGCGCCCAGACCGGACCCGCCCCGAGCCTGCTGGCCGAAGCCGCCTGCCACGATGCCCGCGACCTGACCGAAGGCGGCAATCTCGCCTATATCGTGCTCGACGGCCAGACCTACACGCTGCGCATCACCCGCGCAGGCAAGCTGATCCTGACAAAATGAAACACGCCCGCGATCTTTCCGGCGACGTGCCCGTCGCCACGATGGAGACGCTGCCGCGGATGTCCACGCTGCTCATCTCGGCCCTGCGGGGGTGGAATCGCGGCGGGGCCGGTGCCGCGCTCGACGCGCTGCGCGCGTGCATGACCGAAGCACAGGCCGCCGCCGCGATGGCGGCGATGTGCGATCTCGCGGGCATTCTCGGCGCCGCGCGGCGGCGTCCGTTCGCCTGTCACGCGCCGCTCTGCCCCTGCGTGGGCGCCGACGAGGCGGCGTTTGCCCGCTTCGTGCAGGAGGCGGCGCTGGGCGAGCGCGAGGATGCGCTGCTGCTCGCGAGCCTGGTGGTCGAGGCGCGCGCCATCGCCGCGCTGACCGAGGCCGCACAGCGCCTCGGGCTGCATCTGCACCGCGCGACACTGCGCGATGTTCACGCGCCCGCCGGCGCACGCCCCGTCGGCACCACGATACACTAGCAAGAGAGCGCCGCCCCATGATCGTCTGTCACTGCATGGCCATCACCGATACCGATATCCGCCGCGCGGTGGACTGGATGCGCGCCTCGGATGCCGAGACGGTCATCACCCCCGGCAAGGTCTATCGCGCGCTGGGCAAGCGCGCCGATTGCGGCGGATGCCTGCCGCTGTTCATTGACACCATGAGCAAGCAGGATACGCTTGCTGTCCCCATGCACCTGCGCACCCTCCGGCGCGCACCCACACAGGGAGAATTCCATGAAGGGCGACCCCAAGGTCATCGACTATCTCAACAAGGCGCTGAAGCACGAACTCACCGCCTCCAGCCAGTTCTGGCTCCACTACCGCCTGCTCGACGACTGGGGATACGGCAAGATGGCCGGCAAATGGCGCGAGGAGTCCATCGAGGAGATGGAACATGCCGACCAGCTGATCGTGCGGATCATCTTCCTGGAAGGTCATCCCAACCTGCAGCATCTCAATCCGCTGATGATCGGCGAGAATATCCGCGAGGTTCTCGACGCCGATTTGCGCGCCGAATACGAGGCCCGCGGGCTCTATCGCGAGGCGCGCAATGTCTGCCATGCCGAGGGGGATTACGTCTCCAAGGAACTGTTCGAAAAGCTCATCGCCGACGAGGAAGGTCATATCGATTTCCTCGAAACCCAGATCGACCTCTGCGACAGTCTCGGCGTGGAGAAATACGGCCTGTTGAACGCCAATTCCGCTGACGAGGCGGACTGACCGGCGGCATGGCTGACGGTCATTCGACGCCCTGGCGCACGATCCATTCCACCCACCACCATTGCGGCTGGGACAATGCCCTCGAACCGGTTGCCATGGTTGCGCCCGGCGAGACGATAACGTTGCAGTGCCGCGATGCGGGCGACGGCCACTACCGGCCGGGAAGCACGGCGGCCGA
>CAJXKX010000118.1 GCA_913055965.1 uncultured Roseovarius sp. | reverse complement strand
CCAACATCACCGACCCCCGCGCGCATCTGCACTGGGCCGACGCCACCCTGTGGCGGCCCGACGCACCTGCCGATACGGTGATCACCAACCCGCCCTTTCACACCGGGCGCAGCGCCGACCCCGATCTCGGGCGCGCCTTCATCGCCGCGGCCGCCGCGATGCTGAAACCCTCGGGCGCGCTGTGGCTCGTGGCCAACCGCCACCTGCCCTACGAGACCGCGCTCGCGCAGCATTTCAGGCGCGTCGAGGAGGCCGAGGGCGACAGCCGCTTCAAGGTTCTCCACGCCAGCCACCCCTCTCGCCAGCGGCGCTGAAATCGCCTAGTCTCGCGCCCGGCAGACCATCCCGAAAGGCCCGCGCCGATGTCCTTCTCCATCTCCGGCAAGACCGCCATCGTCACCGGTGCCGCCAACGGCATCGGCCTCGCCATCGGGCGGCACTTCGCCGACAAGGGCGCCAACGTGATGTTCGCCGACAAGGACGAGGCGCGCCTGAAAAAGGAGCTTGGCAGCCTCGCCGAGAGCGACAACATCCGCTATTTCGCGGGCGACATGCGCCAGAAACTGGCGCAGGCCAACCTGCTCTCTGCCACGCTCGACGCCTTCGAGGAGGTGGATATCCTCATCAATGCCTGCCGGCAGGTCGTCTCCTCCGATCCGCTCAACCCCGACGATGACGGGGTCGAGACGCTGTTGCAGCAGAACCTCATGACCTCCCTGCGCATGAGCCAGCTTGTCGCGCGGCGCATGATCAAGCAGGACAAGGGCGGCAGCAAGAGCACCGCAGGCGCCATCGTCAACCTCTCGTCCATCGCCGCGCGCCGCACCCATCCCGACCTGATGGCCTATTCGATCTCTTCGGCGGCGCTCGACCAGATGACGCGCAGCCTCGCCGTGGCGCTCGCCCCCCACCGCATCCGGGTCAATGCCGTGGCCTTCGGCTCGGTCATGAGCGCCTCGCTCAAGGACACGCTGCGCGAGCATGGCGACTACCGCGAGGATATCGAGGATCACACGCCGCTGGGGCGCATCGCCTCGGCCACGGAACTGGCCGAGGCGGTGCAATATCTCGCCTCCGACGGCTCGGGCTTCATGACCGGGCAGATCATGACGATGGATGGCGGGCGCACCCTGCTCGATCCCGTGGCCGCCCCGGCGCACTGACAGCCCCCGGCCAACCCTTGGCACCGGCGCATTTCGCAGTTGGAGCCTCCGCGCCCGCCTGCTAGAGCATGTGTCATGAGCGAAGACTTCACCGAAAGGAAGGCCCGCGCGGCCGCATGGTTCCGCAGCCTGCGCGACGAGATCGTCGCGGCCTTCGAGGCGCTGGAGGACAGCCACGCCGCCGGCCCCCTCGCCGAGGCCGCGCCCGCCCGCTTCGAGGTGAGCGAGACACGCCGCACAAGCGACGACGGATCGGATGCGGGCGGCGGCCTGATGAGCGTGATGCGCGGGGGCCGCGTCTTCGAGAAGGTGGGCGTCAACGTCTCCGAGGTCTACGGCCGCCTGGGCGAGGCCGCGCAGCGGGCGATGGCCGCGCGCGGCGTGCCGGGGATGGAGGACGATCCGCGCTTCTGGGCCTCCGGCATCAGCCTCGTGGCGCACATGCAGAACCCGCACTGCCCCGCTGTCCACATGAACACCCGCATGTTCTGGACGCCCCACGCCTGGTGGTTCGGCGGCGGGTCGGACCTCAACCCCTGCATCGAGTATCCCGAGGATACCGCGCATTTCCACGGCCAACAGCAGGCCCATCTCGATCCCCACGGGGCCGATCTCTATCCGAGGCTCAAGGACTGGGCCGACGAATATTTCTACATCCCTCACCGGGGCCGCGCGCGCGGCGTCGGCGGCATCTTCATGGATGATCGCAATACCGGCGACTGGGAGGCCGATTTCGCCCTGACGCAGGATATCGGCCGCGCCTTCCTGCCCGCCTTCCTGCCATTGGTGGAGCGCCGCCGCGTGCAGGCGTTCACCGAGGCCGACCGCGACACGCAACTCGTGCATCGCGGGCTCTATGCCGAGTACAACCTCGTCTACGACCGCGGCACCAAGTTCGGGCTGGCCACCGGCCACGACGCCAACGCCGTGCTCATGAGCCTGCCGCCGCTGGCGAAATGGGTGTGAGGAGGCCACGGGCCACCGATTGGCCTCGGCAAGGCTGACATCACGATCATGAACGAAACGGTCGGCCGACATGAGCGGAGGCTGCGGGAACGGCCTGGAGCGGTCTTTAGTACAAGCCGCGCATCGGCGGGCCGCGGCGCGGCGATCCAACGCTGTTGCTGCGGCGCTTAATGGCGGCCAAATCCGAAAAAGACGTCAGCGGTGCGCAGGTTGCAGCCAAATCGCCGTGCCGGGGGGCGGCCCGGCGATGCGCGGCGGCGCGCAAGCGCGCCTCGATTCCGCGCATGGGCACCATGACCCGAACGACCGCTTCAGGCCAAACCAGCACTGACTCGACATCGCCACCCCCTCCCATCCACCCCGCACACCCGTCATGCCAGACGCAAACGCCCCCGCGGGTTTCCGCGAGGGCGCACGCCCGGCCAATGCCGCGCTGGCCTACTTCACCTCGCCCGTCGGGCGCGGGGTGCTCAGCGTCTCGGGCGGCAGCACCGGATAGACCACCTCCGGCATCTTGCCCGTCAGCGCGCCGAGAAAGGCCACGATCCGATCCGCCTGCGCATCGTCGACCTCGGTGCCAAGCTGCGAGGTGCCCATGATCTGCACCGCGACCTTCAGATCCCACACCTTGCCCGAGTGGAAATAGGGCGCGGTCTCGTCGATATTGCGCAGGGGCGAGGCGCGGAACACGTAGGAATCGTCCGCCGTCTCGGTCACGGCATATCGGCCCCGGTCGTCGGGCGGCAGCACATCCGCCCCCGGCTTCTCGATCAGGCCGAACGGGTAATAGCCGTTGCCGCCGAGGTTCACCCCGTTATGGCAGGCGGCACAGCCCTTCTCCATGAACAGTTCCAGCCCCGCGACCTGCTCTTCGGTCATCGCGCCATCGTCGCCGTTGAGCCACGCATCGAACGGCGCGGGCGTGATCAGCGTGGCCTCGTAGGCCTCGATCGCCTTGGCGAAATTGTCGAAGCTGACAGGGCTCTCCTCGTCGGGGAACGATTCCTCGAACCACTCCACATATTGCGGCATCGAGTTGAGCGTCGCCACCACGTTGTCGGGCGTGTTTGCCATCTCGACGCCCGCCTGCACCGGGCCCTTTGCCTGCTCGGCCAGGTCGGCGGCGCGCCCGTCCCAGAACTGCGCTTCGTTGAACACGGCATTCAGCACCGTGGGCGAGTTGCGCGGCCCCTTCTGCCAGGCATGGCCGATCGAGGTCTCCATGTTGTCGTCGCCCCCCGTGGCCAGGTTGTGGCACGAGTTGCAGGAAAACACGCCCGAGGCCGACATGCGCGGATCGAAGAACAGCGCCTTGCCGAGATCGACCTTTTCATCGGTGATCACGTTGTCGTTGAGCGCCGGAAGGGTCGAGGGCAGCGGCGCGAACATGTCCTGCGCCATCTCGCGCAGGTCCTGCGCGGCGGCCCCCTGTGCGAGGGCCAGCACCGAAACGGTGCAAAGGGCGAGTCTGAGGGATGGTGTCACGGGTTTTGCTCCTTGGGTTGCATGGATTCGCGCGCTTGGAATCATTCTAAAACGCCCTGCGGAATTCGCCCTTGATCTGGCGCAAACCGCGCGTCGGGCGGATCGCTCTCCGCCTCGGCGCGCCCGTGCGCGACACCCGTTCCGCCCACGGCCCCGCCCGCGTCATTTTTGTCTCAATTCACCAAACATGGCGTCCCCGCCTTGAATTTCGGGCCAAAGCGGGGCTAATCCGCGCGCAAGCGGCGGCACGCGCCCGCCCGGTTTCCGCAGTCACATACCCATGAAGGTTTCCATGCAGTCCCCCAATCTCGCCCCCGTCCCCGAACTCTACGTCTCCTACGAGAGCGCGCAAAAGCTGAAGGTCGAGGCCGGTGACCTCGCAAGCTGGGACCTCACCCCGCGCCAGATCTGCGATCTGGAACTCCTGATGAACGGCGGCTTCAACCCGCTCAAGGGGTTCCTGAGCGAGGCGGATTACGACAGCGTCGTCGAGACCATGCGGCTCGCCGACGGCACGCTCTGGCCGATGCCGATCACGCTGGACGTGAGCGAGAAATTCGCCGACAGCATCGAGACCGGGCAGGACATCGCGCTGCGCGACCAGGAGGGGGTGATCCTCGCCACCATGACCGTCACCGACCGCTGGAGCCCCGACAAGGCGCGCGAGGCGGCGCATGTCTTCGGGGCCGATGACAGCGCGCACCCGGCGGTGAACTACCTGCACAACACGGCAGGCAAGGTCTATCTCGGCGGCCCCGTCACCGGCATCCAGCAGCCGGTGCATTACGATTTCCGCGGTCGCCGCGACACGCCCAACGAATTGCGCGCGCTCTTCCGCAAACTCGGCTGGCGCCGCGTCGTGGCCTTCCAGACGCGCAACCCGCTGCACCGCGCGCATCAGGAACTCACCTTCCGCGCCGCGCGCGAGGCGCAGGCCAACCTGCTCATCCACCCCGTGGTCGGCATGACCAAGCCGGGCGACGTGGATCACTTCACCCGCGTGCGCTGCTACGAGGCGGTGCTCGACAAGTATCCCGGTTCGACCACCACCATGAGCCTGCTGAACCTCGCCATGCGCATGGCGGGCCCGCGCGAGGCGGTGTGGCACGGCCTCATCCGCAAGAACCACGGCTGCACCCATTTCATCGTCGGTCGCGATCACGCGGGGCCGGGCAAGAACTCGGCGGGCGAGGATTTCTACGGCCCCTACGACGCGCAGGACCTGTTCCGCGAGCACCAGGACGAGATCGGCATCGAGATGGTCGATTTCAAACACATGGTCTACGTGCAGGAGCGCGCGCAATACGAGGCCGTGGACGAGATCGAGGACCGCGACAACGTCACCATCCTCAACATTTCCGGCACCGAACTGCGCCGCCGCCTGCAGGAAGGGCTGGAGATCCCCGACTGGTTCTCCTTCCCCGAAGTGGTGGCGGAGTTGCGCCGCACCCGCCCGCCGCGCTCGCAGCAGGGCTTCACCGTCTTCTTCACCGGCTTCTCCGGTTCGGGCAAATCCACCATCGCCAACGCGCTCATGGTCAAGCTGATGGAGATGGGCGGACGCCCCGTCACGCTTCTCGACGGCGATATCGTGCGCAAGAACCTCTCGTCCGAGTTGGGCTTCTCCAAGGAGCATCGCGATCTCAACATCCGCCGCATCGGCTATGTGGCCAGCGAGATCACCAAGAACGGCGGCATCGCGATCTGTGCGCCGATCGCCCCCTACGCCGCCACCCGCCGCGCCGTGCGCGAGGATGTCGAGCAGTACGGCGCCTTCGTCGAGGTGCATGTGGCAACCTCGCTCGAGGAATGCGAACGCCGCGACCGCAAGGGACTGTACAAACTCGCACGCGAGGGCAAGATCAAGGAGTTCACGGGTATTTCAGACCCCTACGACGTGCCTGAAAATCCCGAACTGCGCGTCGAGACCGAGAATGTCGAGGTCGACAACTGCGCCCACCAGGTGATTCTCAAGCTCGAACAGATGGGGCTGATCGCGGGGTAAGGGGGCCCGGGACCGGGCGGGTCTGGCCTGTTGCTGCCATTGGCCACCCACAACGCGCGGGACAAGGCGCGCTTGCCCGCCGCCGCGCGAGCGCCCGACCGCCCGGACGGGCGGGCGCTTTTGAAACGGCGCAAACCCGCGCAATCGTAGAAGTATCTGGCACCATAAAGCGCGCCGCACCCCCCGTTGCAGCGCCCACCCGCGGTCGGGCGCTCGCGCGGCTCCTGACCCAGTGTGGCAAACGCCCGCTCAAGGCCTAGACCCGGCGTTCCCCTGTGCCAGTTCTCCCCCTGACGCCGCATCGACCTTGACGGCGCGCACACGCGCCGCCACGACCGCCCCCATGTACGCGATCTCGCTCACCTCGATCCCGCCGCGCTATCCGCGTCTCGGCCCGGTGCTGGCCAGCCTGCTCGCCCAGCGGCCTGCGCCTGCCCGCGTGATCCTCGCCCTTCCCGAGACCCCTGCGCGCTTCGCCCCCGCACCGCCGCCGGAGGTGCCCGAAGGCGTGGAAATCCGGCACCTGCCCCGCGACGAGGGTCCCGCCACCAAGGTCCTGCCCGCCGCCCGCGCGCTGACCGGCCGGATCGACCGGCTGATCTATTGCGACGATGACTGGCTGATGCCGCAGGGCTGGGCCGCCGCCCTGCTCGCGGTCGCAGACGACAGCCACGCCGCCGCCGCGTCGGGCTTCGGCCTGGGCCGGCTCAAACGCCGGCATCGCCCGGGCCGCACCGATATTGCGCAGGGCTTCGCGGGCGTCTGCATCCGCCCCGAATGGCTCGCCGGTCCGGGCTGCACCCCGCCGCCCGCCGCGTGGCCGGTCGATGATATCTGGCTCTCGGCCCAGCTTGCCCGCCAGGGCATTGCCATCCGCCTCGCCCCCGAGGCCCGCAACGGCCTGCGCCTTGCCTATGACGACGCCCACGCCCTGCAGGATGCGACCATCGGCGGCCGCGCCCGCGCCGCCGCGGCGGAGAGCGGCGCCGTAGTGGTGCTAAAGGGGCCCG
>CAJXKX010000117.1 GCA_913055965.1 uncultured Roseovarius sp. | reverse complement strand
CCCGCGCAATCGTTGCAGTATCTGGCACCATAAACCGAAGACCACAAGCGGTGGAGCGCCCACCCGCGGTCGGGCGCTGCGCGGCTCCCCAACCTGCGTGCCGAATGGTAGCCACAGGCGACAACCACCCCCCCGTCACACCCCGCGCAGCGGCACCACGCGGCCCGCGCCCGGCACCGCCACCTGGCGGATCACTCCGGCGATATCGCCCGCCGTCATGCCCGCGTCCTCGTACATCTGCGCCGGGCTCGCCTGCTCGATATACCGATCCGGCAGGCAGATATTGCGGATCGCGAGCCCCCGGTCGAAAGCCCCGCGCGCCGCCAGTTTCTGCATGACGAGCGAGCCGAAGCCCCCCATCGCCCCCTGCTCGACGGTGATGATCGCGCGGTGATGGCGCACAAGCTGCATCAGCAGGTCGGTGTCGAGCGGCTTGGCGAACCGCGCGTCCGCGACCGTCACCGAAACCCCATCCTCCACCACCATGTCTGCGGCCACCTGGCATTCGAAAAGATGCGCGCCGAAGCTCAGGATCGCCACGTCCGATCCCTCCTCGATCACCCGGCCCTTGCCGATGGGCAAAACCCTGCCCCGCTCGGGCAGCGCAGCACCCGTGCCCGCCCCGCGCGGATAGCGGAATGCGATGGGGCCCGCATCGTGCGCCGCCGCCGTGGCGACCATGTGGACGAGGTCCGCCTCGTCCGCCGCCGCCATCACCGTCATCCCCGGCAGGTTGCCCAGATAGCCGATATCGAACGCCCCCGCATGGGTCGCGCCATCGGCACCCACCAGCCCCGCCCGGTCAATCGCGAACCGCACCGGCAGGCCCTGAAGCGCCACGTCATGCACGACCTGATCATAGGCGCGTTGCAAGAACGTCGAATAGATCGCGCAGAAGGGCCGCAGCCCGCTCGCCGCCATCCCGGCGGCAAAGGTCACCGCGTGCTGCTCAGCAATCCCCACGTCAAAGACACGCCCCGGAAACCGCTCGGCCATCTTCGACACGCCGGTGCCGTCCGGCATCGCCGCCGTCACCGCGACCACGCGCTCGTCGCGCGCCGCCTCATCGGTCAGCGCCTGCCCGAAGACCGACGTGTAGGACGGCGCACCGCCCGCGGATTTCGCCTGCGCGCCCGTAGAGGGGTCGAATTTCGACACGCCATGGCCCCTGTCTGCGGCCCCTTCGGCGGGGGCATAGCCCTTGCCCTTGACGGTGCAGCAATGGATGAGCACCGGCCCCGTCGCCCGCGTCCGCGCCGCGCGCAGCACCGCCAGCAACTGCCCCATGTCATGCCCGTCGATCGGGCCGACATATTGAAATCCCAACTCCTCGAACAGCGTGCCCGAGCCCGTGAGCCCCGTCACCAACTGCCGCGCCCGGCGCGCGCCATCGCGCATCGGCGCGGGCAACGCGGCCTCGAACCCTTCGGCCAAGGACGCCATGCGCGCCAGCGGCTCGCTGGCATACATCCGGCTCAGATAGGACGACATCGCGCCCACCGGCGGCGCGATGCTCATCTCGTTGTCATTCAGGATCACGAACAGCCGCCGCCCCTCGGCGCCCGCGTTGTTCAGCGCCTCATAGGCCATGCCCGCGCTGATCGCCCCGTCGCCGATGACGGCAATGGCGTCGCCCGTCGCCTGCCCCATGTCGCGCCCCACGGCAAAACCAAGGGCGGCGCTGATCGAAGTCGAGGAATGCGCGGCCCCGAACGGATCGTGCGTGCTCTCCGACCGTTTGGTGAACCCGCTCAACCCGTCCTTCTGCCGCAAGGTTCGGATACGGTCGCGCCGCCCGGTCAGGATCTTGTGCGGATAGCATTGATGGCCCACGTCCCAGACCAGCTTGTCCATCGGCGTGTTGAACACCGCGTGAATCGCCACGCTCAACTCCACGACGCCCAGCGACGATCCCAGATGCCCGCCGGTCTCCGATACCGCCGAAATCACCTCGGCGCGCAACTCGTCCGCCAGCGCCGCCAGCTTGTCATCCGGCATCTGCCGCAGGTCCGACGGTCCGGCCACGCGATCGAGCAACGGTGTCTTGGGTCTCTCGTGGGTCATGTCCCGGCCTCCTCCCCGGTGGCGCATCGCCACCCGCGCGAGGGCGGCGCTTGGGTGCCGGGGGCGCGATGCGCCGCGCCCCCGTGCAAGGATCAGTTGCCGTAGTCGGGCTCGCCGCTCAGCGTGGCCAGTTCCGGCCAGTCCTTGATCACGTTCAGGCCCTGCAGCGGCTGCTGATAGCCCTTGTGACAGGTCTTGCAGGCGGCCTTGGGCGCGTCGGCATAGACCGGCCCCAGCCGGTCCTCGGGCAGAAGCCCCTCGAGCGGCACAAGGTAGGTGTTGTTGAGTTCCAGCACCATCTGGATACCGAGGCTCTCGGTCGCCCATTGCGGCGTCACCTGCCCGCCATCGTAGAACGCGCGGGAGTTGTGACAGAACACGCAGTTCACGCCCAGCGAATTGCTGACATAGTTCATCAGCGAATAGGTCCGCTCGGCCTGCTGAATGCCCGGATAGCCATCCTGCCCCGGCACGCCCGCCACCCGGCTTTCGAGGTCATGCACGCCGATGATCTCGCCGTCGAGCAGGTATTTCTCAAGCGCGTCAGAGGGCAGCGAGGTATATTGCGACTGCACCGTCACCCGGGTCTGGTTGGCCGACCAGCCCTCGGCGCTCTCGTTGACCGGGCTGATCCGGTACCAGACATCCGACGGCACCGGCTGGCCGCGGTGGCAGGTATAGCACGTCACCCCAACCTCCTTGTTGGCATTGACGTGGCCCGCCCAGTTCTCGTTGAGGTTCTGGGTCATGCCGATCATCACGTGGCCGACGCTGGTCTGATAGCTTGCCGGATCGTCGAACAGATCGGGTATCCCCGTCCATTCGCGCATCGCGGCCAGCAGCCGGTCGTAATTCTCGACGGTCAGGTTATCCAGCCCCGGCGGCACGTTCTCGCGCGCCTCCCTGGCGGTCTGCTCACCGCCCTGCGGCACCACCGGATCGGAGGTCGAGGCAAGAAAGCCCGCGATCCCCGGATCGGGCTTGCCGAGATCCGCCTTGAACTCGGGCACCGACATGCCGGTGCCGCGCGGCCCGGTCTGCAGGCTGTCGGTGGTGTAGGGCTGCCCGAAAGCCACCAGCATCGTCGCCGTGAACACCGCGCCCCCCACCACGCCGATGGCGATGGCGGGCCCGTAGATGTCCTTCGGATTCTCTCGGTTCCACTTGTCAAACCATTTGGGAAACATGGCTCACTCCTCCTGTCCGATGAAGGCTTCGTAGGAGCCGTAAGCCTCGTAGCCGTAAGAGCCGTCATACATGGGTGCGAAATTGTGCTCCTGCGCCCAGATGAACCAGTTATCCACCACCGTCCCCGTCAGCAGGATGCCGATGCCCCCCGTGATGGGTGTCAGCACCGCGAACCACCAGGCCCACCGGTGAATCCCCTCCATCGTGGCGTTGAAGCCCATGGTCCAGCGCCAGAACAGGGCGGCGCGCTCCGAGGCGGTGCCGCGGTCGACGATCTGCTCCAGTTCCCGGTCGCCGCCGTAGCGGGTGACGGCCAGAATGGTCGCCCCGTGCATCGCAAAGAGCAGCACCGAGCCATAGAGGAACACGATCGAGAGACAGTGGAACGGATTGTAGTAGAGGTTGCCGTAGCGGATCGAGAACGCCGTGGTCCAGTCGAGATGCGGGAAGATGCCATAGGGCACCGCCTCCGACCACGATCCCATCAGGATCGGGCGAAAGAGGCCCAGCACCAGGAACAGCCAGATCGCCGAGCCGAACGCCCAGAAGACGTGCTTGCCCATCTTGTGGCTCACCGCCAGCTGATAGCTGCGCGCCCACCAGGCCAGAACCGCGACCAGCAGGAAGAACGACGAGATGATATACCACCCCCCGTCATTCAGCGGCGGCATCGACAGGCCATGCTCGGGCCCCGGCGGCTCCAGCGCCAGCCAGAAGAGCTGCCGCAGGAACTCCGGCAAGGACCAGCCCACTTGCGCCAGCATGTTCATGCCCACGATGAAGAACCACAGCAGGCCACTGGCGAGGCTCACCACCCCCAGCATCCCGAGGTTGACGGGGCCAAGCTGCGCATTGCCCAGCCAGCCGATCAGGGTGGAGAAGCGCGGCTTGCCCGCGCGCTCCGCCATCAGGCGGCCGCCGGTGTCGTCCATGCCCATCTCGGGCGTGCCCTGCACCTGAACTTGCGTGAATATGTTCTGATACTCGACCATGATTTACATCCCCACCTGAGAGGGCCAGATCGGCAGTTCCAGCCACCAGTTCCACCATTCGGGCCAGCCCTTGGTCCAGACCGGGCCGGAAATGATGATGCAGATGGCCGACCAGAACCCGGCATTGAGCGCGAGCAACAGGCCCACGCGGTGAATCCCCAGCGTGCCCACCGAGTAACCGATGAAATCACGAAAGAACGTGTCCTCGTGATCGGGCGTCCGCATTTCCTCGCCCTTCTCGGGGTTCGCCGCCGACAGGATCAGCCCGCCATGCAGCGCCAGCGCCAGTGTCGTGGTGAAGAAGAACGTCACCGCCAGCATATGCGCGGGGTTGTAGTGGAAATGCAGGTAGGCGTAGCCGGTGTTGGAGACCCAGTCGAGATGGCTGAAGATGCCGTAGGGAAAGCCATGCCCCCAGGCCCCCATCAGGAGCGGGCGGAACACCACCAGCGTCACATAGGCGAAAATCGCAAAGCTGAAGGCCACGGGCACGTGATAGCCCATCCCCAGCTTGCGGCAGATTTCCACCTCCCTGAGCGCCCAGCTGACAAAGGCGCCGATCGCGCAGATCGTGATGATCTGCCACAGCCCCCCCTCCATCAGCGGCGCGAGCCCGAGCCCGTAGCTGAGATCGGGCGGCGCGATGTTGATGAGCCAGGGGTTGAACGTCCCCTGTTGCGAGGCCCCCCAGAAGATGAGGATCGTGCCCAGGGTGGCGAAGAACGCCGTCGTCACCCCGAAGAAGCCGACGTAGAATGGTCCGACCCAGAAGTCGAACAGATCACCGCCGACGAGAGTCCCCCCGCGGACCCGGTATTTGCGTTCGAAACTGAGCAAAGCCATGTCTCTGCCTCCGCATATGGCGGCCCGGCACATGCCAAGGGCCTGTCTGTTAAATCGTTTTGGTCTGCCGCGGGCAGGACGACCCGCCCGCGGCGCTTTCCTCAGGCGGCAGCGCGATCAGCGCCCGTATTTCTGAGCGGCGATTTCAAACCAGTTGAAACCGTCGGTGCTCAGAAGCACGAGATGGATCATCGCCGCCAACAGGAACAGGAACACGCCCTGCGCCACGAACACGCGGCGGGGGTCGAAGATCAGCCAGATCTTGTAGAATTTAGCCATCTCTCATCCCTTCCTCAGAACCACGGGAACCAGATGAAGGTCGCGATATGTGCGACCACTGCGATCAGCGAGAACAGCCAAAGGCCGCTCATATACACCGAGTGCAGCTCCTGGGCCTGCTCGTCTGTGAGACCTGTGAAGGACAGGTCGGATTTATCAGCCATGAACTTTCCTCCGGAACGTTATGCTGACGCCGCGGCACCCCGCGGCCGGGACCCTCGGGGCCGGAACGGCCCCTCGGGGTCTGTCCGCCCGTTTCCGGACAGGCAGCCTTGTGTCCCGGTCCGAGCCAGAGCTCAGACCGAGAAGATCATCGGCGTGATCCGGTCCGCCTCGAGCCAGGCCCGCGCCAGCGGGCCATGGAGGTTGAGCGTCCGGTGACGGATCACGTCGCGCACCCACCTGAGCGTGGCAAAGGGGATGGCGAAGAAGAAGATGCAGAAGAAATACAGCCGGTACTCGGCGCTGCTGCGGCGCGGCGCGCGGCGGCGGATCGGCGCTTCGGAACTGATGTCGGTCATTGGTCGGGTCCTCCCTCTGGGAAATCGTCCGTGGTCGAAAGACTGTTGACTGTGGCCAGCGTCACGCGTGCCTCGCCGCGGCTGAGCGCCGCGTCCTCGGCGCTGTCGCGCAATGTCTTGGCGGCGGAAATGCGGGTCAGGACGGGATGCGTCTCGACGATGCGCGCCAGCGCGGCGCTCGCCTCGGCATCCCAGGGCAGATCGCGGCGCAAGGGCGTGGGCGTGGCCGCGCCCGCATCCATCTCCGAGCCCAGCGGCAGGATGTGAAAGAGCGCGTCAAACAGCCCGTTGCACACCTCCTGAAGCAGGTACGTGGCCCCCGCATAGCCCATCATCGGCGTGCCCGTGGCCCGCCGTATCGCGGCACCGGGGAACGAGGCGGGGATGAACGAGGGCTGCGGTCCGAACCCGCCCCCGGCCTCGGCCAGGTACATCTTCTCGTTGATCGACCCCATGAGGATGACGGGCCGCTTGGAATGCACCAGCGCCCGCACCTCCTCGTTGTTGGTCTTCGTGCCTGCGCAGCGCGACACGGCGAAGGCGCAGGGCAGGCCCAGATCGCCCTCCAGGTAATTGCGGATGCCGCGCGCATAGGTCTCGCCCGCGACGATCCCGAAATTCGCGGTGGCAAAGAAATCCTGCGTCACCGAGCGCCACAGATCCCACACGGGCTTGAGCGTCGAATGCTTCTCGCGGGCGATGAACGGTTCCGGGTCAAGCCCCAGCATCTCGCCGAGTTTACGCAGGAACAGCGTGGTCGACTCGACA
>CAJXKX010000116.1 GCA_913055965.1 uncultured Roseovarius sp. | reverse complement strand
CCCGCGCGATCGTCTTCGAGCCGCGCATCCTGCTCATGGACGAGCCGCTCTCGGCGCTCGACAAGAAGCTGCGCGACCAGATGCAGATCGAATTGCGCCACCTGCATGAAAAACTGGGGATGACCACGGTCTATGTCACCCATGACCAGCGCGAGGCGCTGACCATGTCCGACCGGATCGCGGTGGTGAATCACGGGCGGATCATGCAGCTTGCGACCCCGCGCGACCTCTACGAGCGCCCCGCCAACCGGTTCGTGGCCGATTTCATCGGCGATTCCACCTTTTTGCCGGTCTCGCGCAAAGGCGGGACGATCCTGTGCGACGGGCGGCCCCTGCTGCACGCCCTGCCCGCGCCCGATGCCGCCACGCTCCTGCTGATGGTGCGCCCCGAGCGGGTCGTTCTGTCGTCCGAGGGGCCACGCGAGGGCACCAACAATTTTGCCGCCACCGCTACCGACGTGGTCTACCAGGGCGACAGCTATCTCCTGCACGCCTCCCTGGCCAGTGGCGGCCAGATCGTGCTGCGCGGCGCGATGCGCGGTGCGAACGTCACCGCGCTGCCCTCGGTTGGAGACGCGCTGACCCTCTGCCTCGCGCCAGAGGATACCGTCCTGATCGACGGGAGCGAGGGATAACATGCAGGCGCTGCGTATCAACGAAGCGGGGCTGCGACGGGATGAACGGCTCGAACGGCTGAGGCTCTTTGGCCTCGGCTCGCCCGCGATCCTGCTGATCCTCGTGATCCTGGTCATTCCGGTGGGCTGGCTGTTCTATGTCTCGTTCATCGGGGCCGACGGCACGTTCTCGCTGGAGAATTACGAACGGATGCTCAAGCGCAAATCCTATGCGCGGATTTTCCAGACCACGTTCGAGGTCAGTTTCCTGACCACGGGCCTGTGCATCCTGATCGGATATCCCCTGGCCTATTTCATCGCCGGGCTGCCGAACCGGATCGCCAACCTGTGCCTGATCACCGTGCTGCTGCCGTTCTGGACGTCGCTGCTGGTGCGCACCTATGCATGGCTGGTGCTGCTGCAAAAGCGCGGGCTGGTGAATGAATGGGCGATGTCGCTGGGGCTGTGGGAAGAGCCGATCAAGATCGTCCACAACATGACCGGCACGCTGATCGGCATGGTGCATATCATGCTGCCTTTCCTGATCCTGCCGGTCTATGGCGCGATGCGGGCCATAGACCGCGACCTGATGAAGGCGGCGTCCAACCTCGGCGCGAGCCCGCGGCGCGCGTTCTGGACGGTGTATTTTCCGCTCACCTTGCCCGGCCTCATCGCCGGGTCGCTGATGGTGTTCATCCTGTGCCTCGGCTTTTTCGTCACCCCGGCGGTGCTGGGCGGCGGCACGGTCATCATGGTGTCGATGAAGATCGTCTCGAATATCGAACTGTTCGTGAACTGGGGGGCCGCCAGCGCGCTGGGCGTGGTGCTGCTGGTGGCGACGGTGGCGATCCTGTGGATCGCGTCCCGGTTCCTGAACCTCGACAGGATGACCGGGGGAGGGCACTGATGCTGCGCTGGTTCCGAAGCCCCGCGACCGAAACGCAGGTCACCCACGGCCAGCGGCTGTGGCTCTATGCCTTGTCGGTCGTCATCATGATCCTGCTCGTTACCCCGACGCTGATCGTGATCCCGATGTCCTTCTCGGACAGCCAGTATCTCGAATTTCCGCCGCAAGACTGGTCGACGCGCTGGTACGATCACTATTTCGGATCGCCGGAATGGATGCAGGCCACGCGCACCTCGTTCACGGCGGCGTTCCTGACGATGCTGGTCGCGACACCGGTCGGGGTGCTGGCGGCCTACGGGCTGCATTGCTCGCAGGTGCGCTTTGTGCGCGCGGCCTTCGTGCTGATGATCACGCCGATGATGGTGCCGGTGGTGCTGGTCGCGATCGGAGCGTTCTACGCCTATGTGCAGCTGCAGATCCTCTATACCATGACCGGGCTGGTGCTGGCGCACACGGTGTTGGCGCTGCCGCTGGTGGTGATCGTCACCGGGTCGGCCCTGAAAGGCTATGACATGAGCCAGGAGGCCGCGGCGCGCAGCCTCGGTGCGCCACGCTGGAAGGCGTTCCTGACGGTGACGCTGCCGCAGATCCGCTTTGCCGTGGTGACAAGCGCGCTCTTGTCGTTCCTCACCTCCTTCGACGAGGTCGTGGTGGCGATGTTCATCTCTGGCGGCGACAACCCGACGCTCACGCGCAACATGTTCAACGCGCTGCGCGACCAGATCGACCCGACCATCGCCTCGATCTCGACGATCATGGTGCTGGTGACGACGGGGATGATGGTGCTGGCGCAACTCTTTGGACAACAGAAGGCGCCAACGCGACCGAAAGACTGAATGCGCCCTGACGCGGCCCCCAGCACCCGGAAAGTCCGACCATGATTGACCTGCAAAGCTTTGCCGATCTCGCCTCCGTTCCGCTGGGGGCCTTCGCCGACAAACCGACCACCCTGACCGACGGCCAGACCGAGGCGTCACGCGTGCTGTGGACCTCACCAGAGGGCCGGACCAGGATCGGCGTCTGGGAATGCACGCCGGGGCGGTTCACCGCCGATAGGTCCGCGGCGGGGGAATACTGCCATATCCTGTCCGGGCGGGCCACGGTCACCAATTCCGACGGCAGCGGCAGCCGCGATATCGGTCCGGGGGACCTGTTGGTGCTGCCGCAGGGCTGGACCGGCGAGTGGGGGATCCACGAGCATATGCGCAAACTCTTCGTCCTCAGTGCGGACGCTGCCGTCTAGATGTCCGGCGCAAGGGGGCCCGGGCCCGTAATGACCGAATACGATTTCATCGTCGTGGGCGCAGGATCGGCGGGCTGCGTTCTGGCCGATCGGCTGAGCGCGAATGGCAAATTCCGCGTGCTGCTGCTCGAGGCGGGCGGAAGCGACCTGAACTTCTGGATCTGGATGCCGATCGGCTATGGCAAGACCTTCTACAAGCCTTCGGTCAACTGGATGTACCACACCGAACCCGAACCGGCGCTGAACGGGCGGGTGTCCTACTGGCCGCGCGGCAAGGTTCTGGGCGGCTCGAGTTCGATCAACGCGATGGTCTACATCCGGGGGCAGGCCCGTGATTTCGATGAGTGGAAGGAGATGGGCAATCCCGGTTGGGGCTGGGAGGATGTGCTGCCCTATTTCCGCAAGTCCGAGACCAACGACCGGGGCGGCGATGCCTTTCGCGGCGACAGCGGGCCGGTTCATGTCGCCACCATGAACCGCGACCTGCACCCGCTCTGCCACGATTTCATCGCCGCCGGAGAGCAGCTTCAGTTCCCGCACAACCCCGATTTCAACGGCGCCGGGCAGGAGGGCGTGGGCACCTACCAGAATACGGCGAAGGGCGGAATGCGCATGTCGACCGCGCGCGCCTATCTGCGCCCGGCGCGGCATCGTGCCAATCTGCGCGTCGAGACGCATGCGCTGGCCGAGCGGGTGCTGTTCGACGGCAGGCGCGCGGTCGGGCTGCGATACCGGAGAAACGGTCAGGTCGTCGAGGCCCGCGCGCGCCGCGAGGTGATCCTGTCGGCGGGGGCCGTCAACTCGCCGCAGTTGTTGCAGCTGTCGGGTATCGGCCCCGGTGCGCTGCTGGCCGCGAAGGGGGTCGAAGTGGTCCACGCGCTCGACGGGGTGGGGCGGAATTTGCAGGACCATCTCGGCCTCGACTATCTCTACCGCTCAAGGGTGCCGACGCTGAACACCCAGCTTTACCCGTGGTATGGCAAGCTCTGGCACGGGCTGCGCTATGTTCTGACGCGGCGCGGGCCGCTCTCGCTCGGGGTCAATCAGGCGGGCGGCTTCGTGCGGTCGCGCCCGGGGCTTGAGCATCCGAACATGCAACTGTTCTTTTCGCCGGTCAGCTATACCAAGGCCCCGCCGGGCAAGCGCCCGCTGATGAATCCCGATCCGTTTCCGGGGTTCCTGCTGGGCGTGCAGCCGACCCGACCGACCAGCCGGGGCCACCTGGAAATCCGCTCGGCCGACCCGTCAGAGGCGCCGGCGATCCATCCCAATTACCTTGCCACCGATATCGACATTCAGGAAATGCTCGAAGGTGCGCGGCTGATGCGGCGCCTGGCCGAAGCCCCGGCGCTGGCCCGGCTGATCGAGGCCGAGATCCTGCCCGGCCCGCATGTGCGCAGCGATGACGACCTGATCACCGATATCAGGAACCGGGCCGGAACCGTGTTTCACCCGGTCAGCACCTGCCGGATGGGGCCCGATGCGCGGCACGACGTGGTCGATGCCCGCCTGCGGGTGCACGGGATCGGCGGGCTGCGGGTGGTCGATGCCTCGATCTTTCCCACCCTCACCTCGGGCAACACCAACGCCCCTGCGATCATGGTCGGCGAAAAGGGCGCCGACATGATCCTGCATGACAACGCCCCCGGCTGAGGTCATCATGGCCGCGCGCAGGATGATGTTCCGTCCGGGCGCGGCCTGCGGTCTGCCGGTGGGGATGCCATGCACCTGAAACTGCGCCATCTCGAAGTCTTCCACGCGGTGATGGAAGAGGGCTCCGTCTCGAGGGCGGCGGACAGGCTGCACCTGACCCAGCCTGCGATCAGCATCGCGCTGTCGCGGCTCGAGGCGATGCTGGGATACCCGCTGTTTCACCGCTCCAAGGGGCATTTCACCCCGCGCCCCGAGGCCTATCTGCTGCATGTCGATGCCGAACTGTCGATCATGGCGGTCGAGCAATTCGCCAACCGCGCCCGCCAGATCAAGCAGGGCGGCACCGGGCTGATCCGTGTCGGAGCCATCGGGGCCGCCGCCTTCGGGCTGCTGCCGCGGCTCGTCGCCGCGCATTGCGCGGAAAATCCGCGTGTCGAGATCGACCTGCAGGTGCGCAGCTCGGCCCGGATTTCCCATCTGGTCGGCAATGGCCAGCTTGATATCGGCCTGATCGAGGCCCCCACCGCCGCGCCCGCGCTCGATGCCGAGGAATTCGCTCTGCCCTGCGTCTGCATCCTGCCGCGCGCCTGCGACCTGGCAAGCCGCGCGGTGATCACGCCCGCCGACCTGCGGGATCAGCGCCTCATCGGCATCCAGGACAGCAACCAGGTGGACCGGCAGGTGCGCCATGTCTGCGCCGAGGCGGGGGTGGAGATACGGTGCGCGGTGCACGGGTTCTTCTTTGCGGTGGTGCGCCGGATGGTGGCCGAGGGCGCGGGCGTCGCCATCGTCGATGCGCTCAACGGCTGCGAGGCGCTGGAGGACGGGGTGACGTGGCGCCCGTTCGTCCCGGCGATCCGGTACCGGATCGCCACGGTCACCAAGACCGGCGCGGCCCCCTCCGTCGCCGCGCGGGCCTTTCTCGGGCGCGTTCGCGGGGCCTTGCACGACCGAGCGGGCGCGCCGGGCGGCCCGGCGGTATAAGCCGGGTAAATCGGTCGTTTCCCATTCGGAATTTCAACTGTCTCGCGCCTGCGATCACTATCGGGCTGGGACAGGTCGAAGGGGGCAGACGATGCCGGGACAGGCAGCACCCATACCGGCGATGACTGCGCTGCTCGAACCTCGGAGCATCGCGCTTGTCGGTGTGTCGGACCGGGTCAATTCCTACGGCCACGCGCTTGAGGCCATGTGTAGCGGCGGCGGCTATCGGGGGCAGGTGCTGCGCGTCAATCCGCGGCTGGCCGATGGCTCGGGCGGGCGGGTCTTCGCCGATCTCGATGCCTTGCCCGCCGCGCCCGATCATGTCGTCCTGTCGCTGGCCACGTCGCGCGTCGAGGCGGGGGTGGACCGCGCATTGCGCGCGGGGGCGCGGGCGCTCACCATCTTTTCGGAATGCCCCGACGCGGCGATGCGGGACCGGATCGGCACACGGGTGCGCGCCGCGGGCGCGGCCCTGTGCGGCCCCAACAGCATGGGCTTTCACAACCTTGCCATCGGGTTGCGGATCACGCCCTTTCCGGTGCCGCTCGATCTCGAGCCCGGCGGGATCGGGCTGATCGCGCAATCCGGCTCGATCCTCGGGGCGCTGATGAACAACGACCGCAGGCTGCGGTTTTCGCAGGCCGTGAGCACCGGCTCGGAAACCGTCACGACCGCTGCCGATTACCTGCGCTGGATGGTCGATCAGCCCGGCACGCGCGTCATCGGGCTGTTTCTTGAAACGGTGCGCGATCCGCAGGGCTTCGTCGCGGGGATGGAGGCGGCGGCGGCGCGCGACCTGCCGGTGGTGATCCTCAAGGTCGGGCGCTCGGCGCTGGGCGCGCGGATGGCGATTTCGCATACCGGGGCGCTGGTCGGGGATGACGACGTCTTTCGCGCGCTGGTGGGGCGGCTTGGCGGGCACATCGCCGGGTCGGTCGACGAGATGGCCGCCATGCTCGCCCTCTTCTCGCAGGGGCGGCGGGCGCGGGCGTTTTTTCTGCGCCGCCCATTCCGCGAAATAGGCGGTCTTGGCGTCGATCAGATCCTCAGCCAGCTTCGCGCCGCGCATGCGCTCGGCATCGAAGGGGGTCGCCCAGCCGTTGCCCGAACGCTTGTAGACGACGTGGTCGTAGAAGAAGTCGAGCACGTCCTCCGGCGACATGCCCTGGGCCTCATGCGGCTCCAGCGCCTGGCCGGCCTCGGTGCGCTCGGCACGCAGCTTCTCGGTGTTGTCGGAGTCCAGCGCCAAGAGCAGCGTGGTCGCCGGCAGCTTGCGGCGGCGGTCGATGCGCACGT
>CAJXKX010000115.1 GCA_913055965.1 uncultured Roseovarius sp. | reverse complement strand
GAAAACGGCTTTTTCACGTAATCGTCCGCTCCCATCCTCAGGCCCAGCCCCTCGTCGATCTCGTCATCCTTGGAGGTCAGGAAGATCACCGGCATCCGCGATTTCTGGCGCAGCCGCTGCAACAGGTCCATCCCGTCCATGCGCGGCATCTTGATGTCGAGCACGGCCATGTCGGGCAGCTTCTTGCTGAACGCGTCAAAGGCCTGCTGGCCGTCATTGTAGGTCTCGACCTCGAACCCCTCGGCCTCGAGCGTCATGGACACCGATGTCAGGATGTTCCTGTCATCGTCCACCAGGGCGATTTTCGACATTGCTCTTGTTCCTCATACTGCTCTGAGTTCGTGATTTTTTGCGTCAGTATGCGCCTTTTGCCGCTTGCGGATCAATCCCAATCTGCGAATCAGCCGGACCCGCGGCCCTCATTGCAGCCGAATTTCCTTGAGAATGGCTAAATTGACTCACTTTTCCCCCGCCCCCGGCGCGCCAGGCCCGCCCGCGCGCCGCCGCCGCCGGGGTGATTGCGCTAACTTCGCGGTGGTTGCGCTAACTGCGTCGAACCCGGCTGTTATTTCATCGAAGCGTCATGTTAAGAGGCCCGCAGTCGAGCAAGGCGCGCGCCCGGCGAACGGGCGCAGGACCGGCGATTTGTTGAACAGGAGCGACGCGACATGGCAATCGGACGGGTGAACCCGAATTTCCGGCTGGAGGATCAGGGCATCACGGGGCTGGGCACGGTCCACTACAACCTCACCGAGCCGGCGCTGATCGAGGCGGCGCTCCGCAACGGCGAGGGCACGCTCGGGCGCGGCGGCGCATTCCTCGTCTCCACGGGCAAGTTCACCGGCCGCTCGCCCAAGGACAAGTTCATCACCCGCTCCGCCACCACCGAAGACACGGTCTGGTGGGACAACAACGGCGCCATGGAGCCCGAGAAGTTCGACGCGCTCCACGCCGACATGATCGCGTATCTCGCCGGGCGCGACGTCTATGTCGAGGATCTCGTCGGCGGGGCCGACCCCGCGCTCGCCATCAATGTCCGCATGGTCACCGAACTGGCCTGGCACAGCCTGTTCAACCGCACCATGCTGCGCCGCCCCGAACGCGACGCGCTCGATCATTTCACCGCCGATTTCACCCTGATCAACTGCCCCGGCTTCACCGCCGACCCGGCCCGCCACGGCTGCCGCAGCGAGACCGTGATCGCGATGAATTTCGACCGCAAGCTGATCCTCGTGGGCGGCACCGAATACGCGGGCGAGAACAAGAAATCGATCTTCACCCTGCTCAACTACATCCTGCCCGAAAAGGGCGTGATGCCGATGCACTGCTCGGCCAACCACGCGCAGGACAACCCGGTCGATGCCGCCGTGTTCTTCGGCCTCTCGGGCACCGGCAAGACCACGCTCTCGGCCGATCCCGACCGCACCCTCATCGGCGATGACGAGCATGGCTGGTCCGAGCGCGGCACCTTCAATTTCGAGGGCGGCTGCTATGCCAAGACCATCAACCTCGACCCCGACGCCGAGCCCGAGATCTACGCCACCACCACGAAATTCGGCACCGTGGTCGAGAACATGGTGTTCGACCCCGAGACGCTGGAACTGGATTTCGAGGATGACAGCCTCACCGCCAACATGCGCTGCGCCTACCCGCTGCACTACATCTCCAACGCGTCCCAAACGGCGCTGGGCGGGCACCCCAAGAACGTCATCATGCTCACCTGCGACGCCTTCGGCGTACTGCCCCCCATCGCGCGGCTGACGCCCGCGCAGGCGATGTATCACTTCCTGTCGGGCTTCACCTCCAAGGTCGCGGGCACCGAGCGCGGCGTGACCGAGCCCGAGCCCACCTTCTCCACCTGCTTCGGCGCGCCCTTCATGCCGCGCCGCCCCGAGGTCTACGGCAACCTGCTGCGCGACAAGATCGCCAAGCACGGGGCGACCTGCTGGCTGGTCAATACCGGCTGGACGGGCGGCGCCTACGGCACCGGCTCGCGCATGCCCATCAAGGCCACCCGCGCGCTGCTGACGGCGGCGCTCGACGGCTCGCTGGGCGAGGTCGCGTTCCGCAAGGACGAGAATTTCGGCTTCGAGGTGCCGGTCGAGGTGCCCGGCGTCGCCGAGGTCCTGCTCGACCCGCGCCGCACCTGGGACGACCCCGCGGCCTACGACGCACAGGCCGCCAAGCTGGTGCAGATGTTCGCCGACAACTTTGCCCAATACGTCCCCTTCATCGACGAGGACGTGAAGGCGGCGGCCATCGGGTAAGGATGGGGGCAGGGGCACCTCCCCCGCCCTCCCCAAGCCACGCCGTAGGGTGGGCATTCTGCCCACCATGACGGGGCGGGGCCGGATGGGCGGGCAGGATTGCCCACTCTGCGATTGCTAGCTCATAGCTTACTGGCAGACTTGCGGCGTGATCCGTCAACTAAATGAATCGGAGAAGTTACTTCGCCCTTCGCACTCGCTTCATTCTTCACAGCAAGAAGGCGCTCATCTTTCTTTCCCATGTGCCCAACATCGACCACCACATAAAAGCCCGAAACTGTCTCTTCAGCCAGTTTGTAGGTTTCAAGCTGCTTATTATACCCGTCGACAAGCTTCGGGTTTCTCGAAAGCTTAATTTCCACGACGACTCTTCCGGTGAACCCAGATGACACCTTGAAATCCACTGGCCCGTTCCCAGTTTCCGCTTCTGGTGTCAGGTCCAGATCATTGGCTTTGCAGTAAGCGTGCGCAACAGCAAAGAATAGGCGCTGTGCTGCGATCTCCGGTCGGGGCTTCCCTTGGTGGTATAGCTCTTCCGAGAACCTGCGGTCTTCGATCAGGAATCGAAACTGCTCGATAATGATACGAACAACCGCTTCAACGCCTGCCAAGTCCATTTTGGCCGGGGCAGTGATTGCCAATGGCTCTTTTTCAGCTAAAGCGGCAGCAAGTTTGCGCCAGAACACCTCACCAAGCGGATCAGCATGCAAGTCGTAGGGTGTTGGGTTAGCACCTCGAAGCATTTCCATAAAGGTTTCAAAAGAAGCCTTCCCAGAAAGAGCCCACCGGCGAATTTCATCTTTGTCTTTCTTGCTCTTTACACGCCACATCTGGGCGATCTGGTCGTTCACGCGCGACCGTAACTGCGCGTTCTTTGAGGCAGCATCGGCAACATCTGACCAATCGGCAACAATTGGCAAAGCCCTCAAAACGTCAGACGGAACAAGAATAACCGGCTCGCCTGCGCCAATATACGGATTGTTCGCTAGCTTGGCGGAGAAGGTCTTGCCGTTCTTGAGAGCGATCTCGTACTTTTTCGTCGGCACTCCAACTACTGGCAAGATCCGCTCATTGAACGCTAGCAGGTCACCGAGGATTACATTTGTTGTCATATCGCTGATGCGATCTGGCCCAACGCCATTTTCAAACAATGCCATAGCAACAAAAAGATCGGGGTCGGCGATTCCAAGATCGATGATTTGCCGGGCTGTTTCAATGTATTGATCGGTCATTTCGGAACCGGAACCACTACCTGAAACTGATTGCGCGCCGAAACCCAGACAGGTCCATTTGATCTCTGGAAATGAAAGTAGGCGCGCAGCGCTCTTCCATGCTACATCCGTCGGTTTTTGTGCCTTCGCTAGAAACTTGATGACTGTTCCAAAGTGATCTTCGTAGGTTTGACGTGCGCCGCTAGAAATTTCGATATAATTCGAATCTTTGAGCAGCAATGGGTCAATAAATAATTTCGTATCTGCGTTCAGTGTGGGGTCGAGGACACCTCGACCTTCAAGTTCCACAGCGTCAATCCCATAATGCTCGGAAAACCTAACCGGATTTCGGATTTTTCCCATTGGTTCTGCCTACGCCAAACAATGTTGTTGCAGAAGCTTTACCACGAGGCACATTCTTGCACCACCTTTCGCAATACGAATCTCAAAGTAAAGGTGAGCGGCATGCATCCAATCTCTGCTTCCAGCAAGCGTAGGTTGAGAATTCTTGCCCACCATGGCCGGGCGGCTCGGTTTGGTGGGCAAGACTGCCCACCCTACGCTTGCTACGCTTGCTGGGCGCGTCATCGCGCCGCCCGAGCCAGCCGGGCACAGGCTCCGGGCCGCCCGCGCGACAGGACCGGCCCCACAATCTCGCGATAGAGCTTCCTGCGCATCGCGACCGAGAAATCTTCGAACTCGTCGGCGGTGATCACGAAGGCACCCGGACCACCGATCAGGTATCTGTAGAAATAGCTGGTCAGGTCGTCGTTATGCTCTTCGATGGCAAGGGCGTTGATCACCACGCCGTTGCGCACGAGGCGGTCGCGCATCTCGAGCATTCCGTCGTGATCGTCCGTCCGGCCATTGCCCGACAGGTCGATCACGCGGCGGCGCGCGGTGCCGGGGGCCGCGTCAAGTTGCCGGGCGGCGAATGCCAGCCCGGCGTGGATCATCGTCCCGCCCCCCGAGAGCTTGCGCGGCATGGCGTGCACCCGGTCGGCCAAGGCCTCGACATCCCCGGTATCGCGCAGGACCGCCCAGTCGAGTCCCACGGTCTGAAGGCCGATGCTCGACCATTGCACGATCGAGATGGCCACGCCGCCCTCGGACTGCGCGATCGCGGATCGAACCGACGGGTGAAGGAGCGCCCGCGCCGTGCCGGTGCGCTGGATGTCGAACTCGACATCATTGACGCTGGCGGAGGCATCGAAGGCCAGTACGAGGTGCAGGGCCATTGGCCCCTGCGCCCGGGCCGGTGCCGGGATGGCCGTCACGGCCATAAGCACGGCCACCGCGAGGACTGCCGGGAAGTTCGGAAGCCAGACACCAAGAAACGGCACGCGCATGCACAGTATCCTGTTTGCCGGAAGCGTCGCGCGCCCCCGGCGCGTGGTCAAGTGACAAGCGTGTTACCGCCTGCGCGCGGCCCCGTTTCACGGTCCCGGACCTCGCACCGACGGAATACCGACAGAATACCGACGCGATACCGCCCCCCCGTTTCAGGGCCTTTTCTACAGCAGCATCACCCCCCGCCGCACGAGGTTCAGCCCCGCCAGCAGCAGCACCCAGAGCGTCACCTTGCGGAAGGTCTCCTGGTTGAGCCGGTCCTGCAACCAGAACCCCAGCCCGATCCCCAATAGAGCCGGTGGCACCAGCGCCAGCGACAGCGGCACCGTCTCGGCGCGCAGCACGCCCGACCCCAGGTGCGACACCAGCAGCAGCACCGCGCCCAGCCCGTAGATCACGCCTTGCACGCGCATCTGCTCGGTTTTCTCGGTGCCGCGCGCGATCAGCATCGCCACGGTGGGCGGCCCCCAAATGCCTGATAGTCCACCGAAAAGCCCGGCCAGCGCGCCCATGCCCGCCTCGCCCTTCGCGCCGCCGTCGGGCGACAGGCGCAGCCCCCGCCCCAGCAGCGTCGAGAGCGCATAGGCGGTGATGAGCGGCCCGATGAACAGATACATCCCCCAGGGCGGCAAGAGCGGCACCGCCTGCGCCGCCACCACCATCACCGCGGCCCCCGCCAGCAGGAACACCCGGAACCGGACCAGCGACGCGAGCGCCGCCCCCACCCCCTGCCGCAGCGCCTGCCACAGGTTGGTGGCCAGCGTCGGCAGGATCAGCCCCGCCAGCGCCAGCTCCGGCGCCATCATCGTGCTCAGCCCCGCGATCAGCACCGTCGGCATCGCGAACCCCACCACGCCCTTGACCAGCCCCGCGAAAACCGCGACGCAAAAGGCGAGCGTCCAGCCCCAGACCGGGGCGATATCGAAAAACGTTTCCATGTCCGTGCTTTACCACGGGGATAGCGCTGCAGTGCAAAAAATCAACACGCAACTTTAGAACAAAAACCTGCGACAATTGGCATAATAGTTGCGCTGCACCTGCATCATGGATAAAAGGCGCGGGAACAGGAAAGGACATGATCCATGGCACATGACGGACAGGATATTGCGATGACCGAGGGCACGATTCTGAGCGACCTTCTGGCGCTGACCGGCGCCGCGATTGCCCCGGTCGAAACCGTGCTGGAGCGTGCGAAAACCTCTGTCGCCGATCTTGTCACCGTCGATGGGCGGGTCTCGGGGGGCGCGATCGAGGCGCATCAGACCGCGGCGCACGGCCTCGCCTGGCTGGCGACTTACGCCGAATCGCTGCGCCAAATGCAGAACTGGGCCACCCGCCTGCACGCGCAGGGCCAATTCGGCGAGGTCGAGCAACTCATCCACCAGATCGCCTTCGGCGAATACCTGCACCAGATCGCCGGCGGCATCCAGATGAACCAGGGCGAGATGGTGCGCCTGCAGGACATGGGTCTCGGCTGGGAGGCGCTCGGCGGCTTCCAGTGCGCCGAGGTGCAAGCGCTCATGGCGCGTGGCAACAGCCAGGCGGCGCGCACCCGCCTGGTCGCGCTGATGCAGGAGCGCGCCGCCGAGATCACCGTGGGCCGCAGCGGGCTCGATGATGAGCTCGAGATGATCCGCGAGCAGTTCCGCCGCTTCGCCGTGGAAAAGGTCGAGCCGCACGCCCATGAATGGCACCTCAAGGACGAGCTCATTCCGATGGAGATCATCGGCGAACTCGCGGAAATGGGCGTGTTCGGCCTGACCATCCCCGAGGAATATGGCGGGCTCGGCCTTTCCAAGGCGTCGATGGTCGTCGTCTCCGAGGAACTGAGCCGCGGCTATATCGGCGTGGGCAGCCTCGGCCTGATCCCACTGTTCATCGGGGTGGCCCGGTACG
>CAJXKX010000114.1 GCA_913055965.1 uncultured Roseovarius sp. | reverse complement strand
CCTCGAAGCCGTGGATGATCCCGCGCCCGCCGCAACCGCGGCCCACCTCCGGGCCGCCCAGCTCCATGGCGAACACCCCGCCCCGCTTGAAGCAGACATCCCCGATGGCGACCTGCTCCCCGGCGAGGTTCTTTTTGGTCGAGGTCTCGATGATCGTCGGGCAGGCCTTGCCGCCGAACAGCAGGCTGGTTGTGTCGGATTTCGGGTCGCAGCCGATCAGCAGCACCCGCTTGCCCTGCTCGGCCATCATGTGGCTGAGATTGGCCAGGGTGAAGGATTTTCCGATGCCGCCCTTGCCGTAGATCGCGATGATCTGGGTTTTCTTGGTCGGCTCGCGCACCGGGATTTCGTCCATCGGAGCGTTGGCCTCGTCCCGCAGGCGGGCATCGTTGTCGGCTATGGCGTCGCCGGTCAGGTCGGGTACGCGGTCGTCAAGTGCGGTCATTCGAGGGCTCCCAGTCGAGCATCATTTTCAGGCAGGACGGGTCGTCGAAGGCGGTGTTGTAGGCCGCCTCGGCCCGGTCCGCGGGCATCCTGTGGGTGATCAGGTCCGAGAGGCTCAGATGCCCCTCGTCGATCAGCATGCGGGTGGCCAGCATGTCCTGGTCGGTCCATTCCGCGGCAATGCGGAGGCGCGCCTCCTTCATGAAGGCGGGCGGATAGGCGAAGCTGACGCCCTCGGCGTAGAAGCCCGCCAGCACGATCTCGCCGCCCTTGGCAATGCGCCCGATCAGGTCGTCGAGAATCGCGGCATTGCCCGAGGCGTCGTAGATCGCGCGATAATCGCGGCGCGCGTCCTCGGCGGGGTCGATCACCGCGTAGCCCTGCGCGCCGCCCCGCCGGTCGGGTGCGGTCTCCCACACCATTGGCGCGGGGGCACCGGCGGCGACGGTCAGGCGCGCCAGCAGGCGGCCCAGCACGCCGTGGCCCACGATCAGGTCGGGCACCGCCCGGTCGAGCCCCGCCATCGCGTGGCGTGCCGTCGCGGCCAGCGCCAGCAGGGCGCCCTCCGGTCCCATCTGCGAATCGATCCGCGTCACCCGATCGGCCGAGGTCACCAGCCGCGCCGCCGCCCCCCCAAAGAGACCATGCGCCCCCTCGAAGCAATCGGCACCCGGAACGAACACGTGATCGCCGGGCCTGTAGCCCGTGCCGGGCGCGGCCTCGACCACCTCACCGGCGGCCTCGTAGCCCGGCACCAGCGGATAGCCCATCCCCGGAAAGGGCGGCATCGTGCCGTTCCAGAACAGTTTTTCGGTGCCGGTGGAAATCCCCGAATGGGCGATCTCGACCACCAGGTCCCCCGCCCCCGGCGTCTTGAGCGCCAGCCTGTCCAGATGAAGGTCCTCGGGACCGTTCAAGAAGACAGCGCGGGTATCCATGATCGCCTCCCAGCTTTCGCCCGGCTCCGCCGCCGAAAGACTCGGCGGCACAAGAGGGCGATGGTTGTCAGTGTAACCAGACAGCGCAAGGTGTCAAGTTTACGTTACACCTTTTGCCTCGAAAGGCATCACTCCACCCTGACACAGGTCAATGCGCTGGTGATGTAGGGCCGCGGCGCGCGCGGAATCGTCACATCGACGAACCCCGCGGCGCGGCACATCCCGGCGATGCGCGCCGCCGAGCGCACCCGCCCGGTGCCCATCGCCATGGTGTAGAAAGAGAAATAGACGTCGCCCGCCCGCTCGGGCCGCGCCCCGCCCGACATCGGCTCGGCCACGATCAGCCGACCCTTGGGCGGCAGCGCGGCGTGGCACCTGGCCAGCAGGTCCGTCACCGTGTCGTCGGAATGGTCATAAAGCACCCGGATCAGCGAAATCGCATCTGCCCCTTCTGGCAGCACCCCCTCGCGGAACGAGCCCGCCACCGTCTCGACCCGCCCCGCGAGCCCCGCCGCCGCCAGCCGCCGCGCGGCCTCGGGCATCACCTCGGGCAGATCGAAGAGCCGCAGCGACAGCCCCGGATGCGCCCGCGCCACCGCCGCGAGGAACGCCCCCGATCCGCCGCCCACATCCATCAGGCAGCGCACGCCCTTCAAATGCACCATCCGCAGCACGTCCTCGGCCACCAGCGCCTGGCTCTGCGCCATCAGGTCGGAATACCGCTCCGCCACCTCGGGCGCGATCCCGCCCCGCGCGCCAAAGACATAGGGCCAGAACCGCGCCAGCTCCGTCTCGCCCTCGCCCCTGAGCAGCGCCACCGGATCGGCCATGTCGGCATAGAAGGCCCGGTGATGGCGGATCATCGCCTCCAGCCCCGGCACACCCAGGAGCGCCGCCCCGCGCCGCGCCAGCGCGAAGCGCCCGTCGCGCCGCCGCCGCAGCAGGCCCAGCGCCGCGCCCGCCTGCGCCAGATGCGCCATCCGGTCGGGCGGCACCCCGCAGGCGCGCCCCAGCGCCTCGGCGCCTTGCGCGCCATGGTCATATAGCCGCCGCAACACGCCCAGTTCCACCAGCGCCATCAGCACCTGCGACTGCACGAATCCCTGCACCAGGTCAAAGAGCGCCGCGCCGTCGCGCCGCGCGATGCCGCGCGCCAGCGGCAGCCGGCTGGCGAGGCTCTGGAATTTCGGATTGGCCAGCAGCCGCGCGATCCACCCCGCCCGCGGGCGGCGCGGGGCGGCCTCGGGCAGCGCCACCACCCTCAGACCCTGATGCGCGCGGGCAGCTTGGGCACGATGCGCTCGGCCTGCGCGCGCACCATCGCCGCCAGCGCCGCCTCGCCCGGACAGGACGGGATCGACGCGATCGCCCCGGCAAGGATATCCGACAGCCGCGCCACCGCACCCTCCACGCCCAGTTCCGCCACCGCGTTGGGCCGCCCGTGCAGGTCGTCCTGCCCCACCGGCTTGCCGAGCGGCTTCAACTGGTCGAGGTCGATCTCGATCAACTGGTCGTAGAGCGCACCGTCGTCCGGGCGCAGATCGTCGGCCACCTGAAACGCCTCGCCGATCAGCGCCCCCAGATCGCGCCACGGCTCGGGCTCGTGCCCGGCGGCCACCGCCCCCATCTGCGTCGCGGCCACGAACAGCGCACCCGTCTTGGCCCGGTGATAGGCGGCCAGGTCGATCTTCGCCTCGCTCTCCCATCCCTGCCCCGCGCAGATGCCATGCGGCATCCCCGTCTGGCGCGCCAGCAGGCCCATGAGCCGCAGCGCGCGGCCCGCATCCTCCTCGCCCGCCCGCGTCAGTACGTCGAACGCCAGCACAATCAGGCTGTCGCCCGCCAGCACCGCCAGCGGCTCGGAATAGGCGCGATGCACCGACGGCTTGCCGCGCCGCGTGTCGGCATCGTCGAAACAGGGCAAATCGTCATGCACGAGACTCGCGCAGTGGATAAGCTCCAGCGCGGCGGCGGCGGCATCGCTCAGTGCCGGGCGATCCTCGCCGCAGGCACGCGCCACCGACATCAGGATCGTGGGCCGGATACGTGCGCCGCCGGGCAGCACCGCATGGCCCAGCGATCCGGCCAGCAGACGCGGCGCACCGGCCCCCGAGGCATGAGCGAGCGCCGCACCGATGGCGGCCTCGATCCGTTGTGAAATGGGCATGGCGCGCCTCCCGGATCGGGTGTGTCATAGGATAATGACACTACATGTGTAAATCATACTGGACACATCGCGCGCCCGAGTCAACAATTCCCCCATGACATCCGCCGCCATCTCCCCTTCCGGTGCCGATCACGCCGTGATCGTCGGCGCGGGCGTGGCCGGGCTCGCCACCGCCGCTCGGCTCGCCCATGCGGGATATGCCGTCACCGTGCTCGAACGCCACGCCCACACGGGCGGCAAGATGCGCGCCCTGCCCTCTGCCGCCGGTCCGGTCGCGGCGGGGCCCACGGTGCTGACCATGCGCGCCGTCTTCGACGCGCTCTTCACCGATTGCGGCGAGCGGCTCGACGATCACCTGACCCTCGTCCGCCAGCCGCTCCTCGCCCGCCACTTCTGGCCCGATGGCAGCCGCCTCGACCTCTGGGACGACGCCGAGCGCAATACCGAGGCCATCGCCGATTTCGCCGGCCCCCGCGCGGCGGCGCAGTTCCGCGCCTTCGATGCCCGCGCCCGCGCGCTCTTCGACGGGTTCGACGCGCCGATGATGCAGGCCCCCGCGCCCCGCCCCCTCGACCTCGTGCGCCACGTCATGGCCAACCCCGGCCTGCTGCGCCACATGGCCCCGCATCGCAGCCTCGCCGGGCTGCTGCGCCACAGCTTCGACGACCCGCGCCTCGCGCAACTCTTCGGGCGCTACGCCACCTATGTCGGCGGCATGCCCGCGGGCGTGCCCGCGCTGCTCGCGCTCATCTGGCGCGCCGAATCGGCAGGCGTCTGGGCGGTCGAAGGGGGGATGCACCGGCTGGCCGAGGCCCTCGCCGCCCTCGCCCGTCGCCACGGCGCGGCGATCGAGACCGGCGCGCATGTGGAGCGCATCGAGACGGCGGGCGGTGCCGTCACCGGCGTCACGCTCTGTGGTGGCCGCCGCCTGCCCTGCACCCGCGTGGTGTTCAACGGCGACCCCCGCGCGCTCGCCGCCGGCGCGCTCGGCCCGGACTGCGCCCATGTCGCCCCCGCCACGCGCCGCGCCCCGCGCAGCCTCTCCGCCGAGGTCTGGGCCTTCGCCGCCACCCCCTCGGGCGCGGACCTCGCCCATCACAACGTCTTCTTCCGCGCCGACCCCGCGCCCGAATTCGCCGCCCTCGCGCGCGGCGAAACGGCCCCGGACCCGACGCTCTATGTCTGCGCGATGGATCGCGGGCTGGGCACCGCCCCGCCCGCGCCCGAGCGCTTCGAAATCATCGCCAACGCCCCGGCCCTCGCGCCGGGCGCGCAACCTGCCAGGGAGTCCCCATGCCCGACTCGGATCTTCGCGACACTGGCCCGCTTCGGCCTGCGCTTCACCCCGGAACCGGACCGCGACAGCCTGACGACGCCGGAGGGGTTCGAGCGCCTCTTTCCGGCCTCGCTCGGCGCACTCTACGGGCAGAGCCCGCACGGCACGATGGCGGCCTTCCAGCGCCCGACGGCGCGGACACCGGTCGCGGGGCTCTACCTCGCGGGCGGGGGGACGCATCCGGGGGCGGGGGTGCCGATGGCGGCGCTCTCCGCCCGGCACGCGGCAGAGGCGATCTTGAGCGACCGAATTTCGACCTCGACGTGCCGCCCGACGGCTACGCGTGGTGGTATCTCGACGGGATCAGCGACGACGGTTGCCGCGCGATCTCGGTCATAGGCTTCATCGGCTCGGTTTTCTCGCCGTGGTATGCGTGGTCGGGCCGCCGCCGCCCGGACAATCACGTCTGCATCAATGTCGCCACCTACGGCCCCGGCGGGCGCTTCACCATGACCGACCGGGGGGCGAGCGCCCTGCGCCAGAGCGCCGACCGCTTTACCGTCGGCCCCTCCTCGATGCGCTGGCAGGACGGGCAGCTTATCGTCGAGATCGACGAATGGGGCGCGCCGCCGCTCGTCAGCCGCGTGCGCGGGCGCGTCACCGTCACCCCCCGCGCCCTCACCGCCGTCGAGTTGCCCCTCACGCCCGACGGTGCCCATGTCTGGCGTCCCTTCGCCCCCGATTGCGACATCGCGGTCGCGCTCGACGCGCCCGGCTGGCACTGGGCGGGGCATGGCTATTTCGACGCCAATTTCGGCACCCGCGCGCTCGAGGCCGATTTCAGCCGCTGGACATGGGGCCGCTTCCCCACATCCTCCGGCGCGACCTGCTTCTACGACGCCACCCGCCGCGACGGCACCCGCCTCGCCACCGGCATCCGCTTCGACGGGCAGGGCAACGCCTGTGAGATCACACCGCCCCCCAGGGCGCGCCTGCCCCGCAGCCTCTGGGCCGTCGCCCGCGAGACCCGCGCCGATCCCGGCTATCGCCCCCGGCAGGTGCTGCCGATGCTCGACGCGCCGTTCTACTGCCGCTCCGCCGTGCGCACCATGATCGACGGGCACGAGACCACCGGCGTCCACGAGGCGCTCGACCTCGACCGCTTCCGTCTCGCCGCGCTCAAGCCGATGCTCGCGGTCCGCGTACCCCGCCGCGCCCGCTGGACATTTCCCAGGGAGTGACCAAAGCCCTGCGCCCCCGCGCGCCGCTCAGCGCTCGCCCTCGCGGTTCAGCCGCAGAACCGACAGGTTCAGCGCGCCCGCCACCGACACCCACGCCAGGTACGGCACGAACAACAGCCCCGCGACCGCATCCACCTGCCACAGCGCCACCAGCGTCGCCGCCACCGACAGCCACAGCGCGCCCAGCACCTGCAAGCCCAGCTTCATCCGCCTGAGCCCGAAAAACACCGGCGTCCACAGCCCGTTGAGCGCGATCTGCAACGCCCAGAGCGCCATCGCCAGCCCGTTGCCGGGGCTCATCGCCACACGCGCGCCCGCAGCCGCCATGCACAGGTAAAGTATTGTCCAGGCTACGGGAAACAGCCAGTTGGGCGGCGTCCACCACGGCTTTCTGAGCTTCTGATACCACTCGCCCGGCGGGAACAGCCCGCCGGTCGATCCGGCCGCGAAACAGGCCCCGAGGAAAATGGCGAAGACCACATAGATCATTCGCCGGGTATAGCCTGAGAGGCCCGCCGCTGCAATGCGGCACGCCGGTCGGCATCGCGGCGCTTGAGATCGGCCAGCGTCGCGTGCAGCGTGTCCGACCAATCCTGCCGCGCCACCCCGTCCAGCGCCGCAGCCTCGACCAGGAAGGCGTTTTCCGGCAACGGCTTGGCGTATAGCAGCGCCGAGCGCGGCATCACCGCGCTCGCCCCCGCCCGGAGG
>CAJXKX010000113.1 GCA_913055965.1 uncultured Roseovarius sp. | reverse complement strand
GTCTTCGAGACCCATTACGACCCGTCGAAGCCCGAAGCGGGAACCGCATTCTCGTTTTCCGGGCGCACGCCGGAGGCGATCGCCGAAATCATCAAGGGCGGTTTCGATCCGTCGTTCCTGAGTTTTCAATAGGGGGCAGGGATGTTCGAGGAGCAGTATCACATCGTCTTGCCGCTCGCTGCCGGTCTGAGCGTTCTGATCGTGGTTCTGGCGTTCTGGGCCGCGTTCCGCGAGCCGCTCACCCGCACCTATCTCGAACTGATCGATGCCTACGAGAGCCACATGGTGCTGCGGCTGCAATTCCCTGACAGGGCGCATCTTGTCGTCGGCGGCTACCTGTTGGCGACGCTTGTGCTCGTGGTGTTTTTCGCCATGAATGGCCCGCTGCTGGTGCCCGTGGCGCTGGGGATCGCCTATGTGCTGCCGCGGATCGTGTTCACGCTTCAGCTCGACAAGCGACGCAAGCGGATCGAGAACGTGCTGCCGGGCGTGCTGCAGCAATTGTCCGCCAACGCCAAGAACGTCGGCTCGATCAGCCTGGCCTTGCGCGAGGTGTCGCGCACCGCGCCCGAACCGATGGATTACGAGCTTTCGCTCATCGCCCGGCAGGAGCAGGAACTGGTCGGTTTCGGTCGGGCGCTGCACAATGCACGGGCGCGGGTCGGCTCCAAGCTTTTCGACGTGATGACCTCGGTGCTGGTCGTCTCGGAAGAGAAGGGGGGGCGTGCGAGTGCGGCGCTGGCCAACCTCTCGCGCGTTTTCACGCAGTTGCAATCGATGCAGCATGACATCGACACCGCCACCAGCCAGGGCCGGATGGCCATGCGGATGATGCTGGCCATGCCTTTCGTGATCGTGACCGGCGTCTATCTTTTCGATCCCGATACCGTCTCGCTCGCGGTGAGCAACACCGCCGGCAAGGTGGTGCTGGGCCTTGCGGTGTTCTTCTACCTGCTGTCGCTCGGGCTGGCGATCTGGCTGTCCAAGGTGAAGATATGATCCCGTTCGCCTATCAGATGGCCGCGCTTGCGGCGGTGGCCGCGCTGATGATCGTCACGTCGGTCATCTATCTCTACAAGGATGCGGTGATCGGGTTCCAGTCGCGGCTGAGCGAGGCGCTTGGCGATTACGATTTCCTGTCCGCGATGCTGATTGCGCTGGCCGGTCCCCCCGAGGAAGACGAAGAGGAGGACGAGGAAGACGAGGAGGAAACGCTCCTTCTCGGGATTTCGAGCGAGCCGCATGATTTTCTGGGGATCGACAAGGCGAGCTATGCGCGCGCGGTGTTGCGGTTCGGGATGATCTCGGGGGCGTTTGTCGGCCTGCTCATCCTGTTGCTGGGGGCCTCCGTGCTGGTCTCGGTGATGCTGGGGTTGATGGCTTTCGGCATCGTCTGGGCGCTCGTGCCGCTGATGGAGCGCGACCGGATCAACCAGCGGATGGCCGAACAGGTGCGGCTGTTTCCGTTTTTTCTCGATATCTTCCTGCTGATGCATCAATCCAACGGCGACATCCAGGATGCGATCAAGAGCTACCGGGACATATTCGGCAATGACGACCTGTCGCAGGAACTGGCTGTCCTGAGCGAGGACCTCAAGTCGCATTCGATGGAGGACAGTTTCGATCGCCTGCGTCATCGGGTCGGCAGCGAGCAGTTGCAGAATATCCTCGGCGACCTCGTCCAGAAGCTGCGCACCGGGGCCGATCTCGGCATGGCTCTCGAGCAGCAGGCCGAGGACATGCGCCACCTGCGCCAGCAACTCGCCGCCGCCGCCGCCGAGCGCCTGAACGCGAAATTCAACATCCCGGTGGTGCTTGCGGCGCTGGCGACCCTGCTCATCTTCCTGTCCCCGGCGGTGGCCATGATGACCGCGAGCGGGTTCCTCTAGTCCGATGACGAAACGGCGCACCCATATCCTTGGACGGGTCTTCGCGGCATGGGTCGCGCTGGCCGGTCTTGGCGGGATCGCCGCCGCCCCGGCCGGGGCGCAAAGCTTCGAGGACGTTACCGGCCCGGCGGAAGACGGCGTCTATGCGATCGTCCTGGCGAACCAGGAATACGATCGCGAACTGGCCTATCTTTCCCATGTTCAGCCCAGCGTGGACCGGGCGCTCACCTTGTTCGAGGGGCTCGGTCTCGGTGCGGACCGCATTCTCGTGCATCGCGATCTCGACCGGATCGGCCTCGAGGACGCGATCGCCGCGCTGGGGGCCCGCCTGCCGGAGGGCGCGCGGCTTCTGGTTTATGCCCATGGCGTCGGGCTTCGTCCGAAGGAGGGCGGGCCCAACCGTCTCGCCCTGCCCGGATTGCGCGTGCGGCCGGGCTCTGAGAGCTATCTCGTCGAACGCAGGATCGAGCGGGCAAGCATCGGCCTCGACACGCTGGTCAAGGATTTGCGGCGGACGCCCGCTGACAGCGTCGTGCTGATCCATGATGCCTGCGCGGCGAGCCCGTTCAATGGCGGCGACCGGGCCAAGTACTGGGAGGTCGTAGCGCGCGAGCCATGCCTGGGACAGCCGGTCGCGGGCGCGGACGTGATCTATGGCGGCGCGGGGCTGGAACAGGGCGAGTTCATGGCCGCGCTGCTGGCCACGCTGGGGCGCACGCCCGGCATCGGGATCGACCGCCTCGATGCCGCGCTGCGCGAGGAAATTCAGGGCACCTTCGGTGTCGAACGCCCCGAGGGGTCGCTGGTGTTTCGCGATCCGGAGGCGGGGCCGCGCGAGCTGGCCTGCCTCGTGCCGATCGTGTCGGAGGAAGGCGTGATCTGCCCCGGCGTGGCCGAGGCCGAGACCCCGCTTGCCAATGCCGCGCCGGAAGAGCGGCAGGACCCGGCCGGGCAGACCGCCACGGCGGTGCCTGTCGGAGGCGAGGAGGAGGTGGCGGACGCGCCCGCGGAGACCCCCGAGGACACCCGCGAGGAGACCGCCGAGGCCGCGGCACCCGCGGACGAGACCACTTTTGTCATCAGGGCGCCGGCCACGCAGGACGACAGCGACGACACCCGGCGCGCGGCGGCGCAGCAGGCGGCGTGGAACACGGCGCGCGCGGCCGGCACCTGTGCCGCGCATCTCGCGTTTCTGCGCGATTTCTCCAGTTCGCCCTTTGCGCTCAAGGCGCGGATGGCCTCGTCGCGGCTGTGCTCTGACGCCGAGCGCGCGGAGTTCGAGGCGCAGCAGCCCCCCGCCATCGCCGAACCTGAAGGCGAGACCCTGGCAGAGGCCGCGGAGGACGGGGCCGATGACGCCGCGGAGGACCTGTCGTCACGGCCTGCCGCCGAGACAGAGCAGGAGCCGACCGAGGACGCCGACCCGGGCCAGATCGTCATCACCGCCCCGCAGGAGGCCCCCGAAATCCCCGCCGAGACGGGGCCCAATGCGTTTGCGGCGTGGCGTGCGGCACGCGAGGATGGAAGCTGTGAGGCCCTCAGGGCATTTCGCGATGCGTTCTCGGGCACGCCTTTCGCGCTGCGTGCCGGGCGCGAGATATCCACGAGGTGCGGCGACGAGCCGGAGGTTGCGGATCGCGCGCCCGAGGAGACGACCGAACAGGACCCTGCTCCGGTGGACACGGCTCGGCCCGCGCCGGGGAATGGCGACGAGAACGAGGCCGTTGCCGGGGCGGAGCCAGAGGCCGGCGCAGAAACCGAAGCCGAAACCGGACCGCAGGAGGTCGCGGAGGATGCGCCCGCGCCGGGAGCGGAGGAGCCGCCGGTCAGCGAAACCGCGAGCGCCGCCGAGGCCGAGACCGTCGCCGAAGCGATCTTCATCGTGAATGACGTCTATGCCGCACCGGGGCTCGACGGCCCCGCCGTGGACGCGGATCTCGCCCGGATGCAGGAGGCCGCGGTCGCGCTCGGCGTGCCCGAGGAGCGCACGCATCTGCTGCGAAACCTGGGCAAGATCGAGTTGCAGGCCGCGTTGGCAGGGATCGTGCGGAGCATGGTGCCCGATGCCGATCTGCTTGTGTATTACGCGGGTCACAGCCTGTCGCTGGCCGACGAAGAGACGACGATGATCCTGCCAAGCGATTTCGTGCTGCCGGATACGGGCATCGCCGCGATCAACCGCAGCACCTTGCGCAGCGCCACCGTCAGCCTTGCCGACCTGTCATCGTATTTGCGCTCGGGGCGGCCGCGCCGGGTGAGCATGGTGTTCAACGGCTGCGGCCCGGCACCCGTGCCGGATGATCCCGCCGCGGCCGATCTCGGCTTTGTCGATCCTTCGCAATGCGTGGCCTCGCCGGTGTTCGGCATGACGCTGATCCTGCCGGTGCCGGCGGGCCAGCGCGCGGAGGCCCTCGACCCGTCGCCTTTCGTGGGCGAGTTGGCGGGCATTCTGACCGATACCCCGGCGATCCGGCTGCGTGAACTCGAGCAGGCCCTGTCGTGGGGGGTGCAGCGGCTGGGCCCTGCGGGCGGCGGCCTTGCGCCCGTCCTCCTGCCCGATCCGCGCGTGCCGGTGGACGAGTTATACCAGGATTGCCTCGCGCCGAGGCGTGCGAATGGCGAACTTCTCTGCACCGGGCTGGACGGCGGCCCCGCCGCTGACGACATGGCAGAGCCCGTTGAGCCGGAGCCGGACGAGCCGAACGAGGAGTTGCCGCAGATCGCGGCCATCCCCGAGCCGGAGCCCGAGCCCGAGCCCGACGGCGAGCCCTCGCGGGTTCAGGATGCGGCTCGGGCATGGCGCACCGCGCTGAACGACGGCGATTGCATGGCGTTCCGGACGTTCCTCGCCGGTCATCCCGATTCCGTGTTCCGCGCCCGCGCGGAGCTGCGCATCCGGATGGAGTGCAGCGAGGCCGAGCTTGCCGTGGCGCTGCCGGTCGAGGAGCCACCCGCCCCCGACGTGCCCGCGGACGATCAGACGGCCGCCGGGGCAGACGCGGGCGCGGCAGAGGATGCGCCCGCGCCCGACCCCGTCGAGGACGCGCCCGATACATCCGCCCCCGAAACCGCCGAGGCGGATGCGGAGGCAGAGGCGGAAGCGGAGCAGGAGCGCGACGCCGCCGAGGCAGAGGGCGCGGAGCCCGAAGCGGAGGAACCCGGGCGCGAAGAGCCGACCGAGACCGTCGAGGCCGAAACACCCGAGGCGGAGCCGCAGGACGACGCGGTACCCGAAGAAGACGAGGCGATCGCCGCGGCACCGGTGCTGCCGGATTACTGCGTCGCAGGCCCCGATCCCGACGGCCCGCATGGTCTCACGCGGGATGGGTATCGCCGCGTGCAGGCGCGTCTCAATGCGCTCGAATGCTCCGTGGGCGGGGTGGACGGGCTTTGGGGCGGCGGCTCGCAGCGCGGCTATGACCGGTTCGTCGACGCACATGAGGCAAGCTGGCCGCAGGCCCCTGTCTGCGAAACGGTGGCGCGGCTCGAGGCGCTTCCGACCGAGCGAATCTGTCCCCTGATCTGCCCCGGCGGAACCCGCAAGGAAGGCGATCGTTGCGTGCCGGTGCAGGTGTCGCGGCCCGCGCCCGCGCCCGCACCCGCAGCCGAAGCGGCGCAGGAAAACCCCGGCGATCTTGTCGCCTCGCTGGTGGAGCAGGCGGCGTCCGAGCCCGCGGCGGCCCCCGCGGAGCCGGTGCGCCCGCAGGTGCGTCCGCGCGACTTCGCCGCCGCGACGACACCCGACGAGACCGCGGCGCTGGCTCAGGACACCCCCGCCGATGCGCCGGCGGCGCCGGAACTGGCCTCGGGCACCCGTCTGGTGCAGCTGGGCGCATTCGAATCCCAGGCGCAGGCGGCTGGCCAGTGGTTCAAGCTCGAGCGGCTGCACGAGGATCTGCTGGGTGGGCGCGAGACCTTCATCCAGCGCGCCGAGTCGAATGGCAGGGTGTTCTATCGCCTGCGCGTGCTGGGATTCGACGCGCAGGAGGATCAACGCTCGATGTGTGATGCGCTGCAGGCGCGCGAGGTCGAGTGCATCCCGGTGACGGTGCGCTGACATGGGCCGGCTGGCCGCGATATTCGGCTGCTCCGGCCCGCGGCTGACACCTCGGGAGGCGGCGTTCTTCCGTGACGCGGAGCCTTGGGGATTCATCCTTTTCCAGCGCAACGTCGAGGACGCGGCGCAGGTGCGTCGGCTGGTCGAGAACCTGCGCGACGCGGCCGGGTACGCCGCGCCGGTGCTGATCGACCAGGAGGGCGGACGGGTCGCCCGGCTGCTGCCGCCCCGCTGGACCGGGTGGCGCAACGCGCTCGACTGGCTCGAGGGAATGCCCGAAGCGGCGCGCCCGGAGTTGATGCGGCTGCGGTATCGCATCATCGGGCAGGAACTGCGCGACCTTGGCATCGACGTGAACTGCGCGCCGATGGTCGATGTGGCCCAGCCGCAGACCCATCCGGCGATCCGCGAGCGCTGCTATGGTGTCGCGCCGGACGCGGTCGCGGCGGCGGGCGCGGCGGTGGCCGAGGGGCTGCTGGCGGCGGGCGTGCTGCCGGTCCTCAAGCACATCCCCGGCCATGGCCGCCCGAGCGCCGACAGCCACGAGGAGCTCCCCCAGGTCGACACCCCGCTGGAAGAGTTGGAGGCGATCGACTTCGCCCCGTTCCGGGCGCTCAATCACCTGCCGCTGGGGATGACCGCGCATGTCCGCATGACCGCGCTGGACGCCAAGCGCCCGGTGACCCTTTCGGCCCCGGCGATGGCGCATATCCGCGAGAGCATCGGTTTTGACGGCGCGCTGATGAGCGACGATCTTTCGATGGGCGCGCTGGGCGGGCCGATGGGCGCGCGGGTCGCCGCGGCCCACGCCGCAGGCTGCGATCTGAGCCTGCACTGCAACGGCAAGCCGGAAGAGATGGAAGCGATCGCCG
>CAJXKX010000112.1 GCA_913055965.1 uncultured Roseovarius sp. | reverse complement strand
ATGGCCTGTCGGTGCGCGCGCGGCTCGATCATCTCAACCGCTGAGGGCGGCGAACCCCCGCCGATCCGCCCCGAAACAGCCCTTTCGCCCGGCACGCGCCCTCACTATAACGGCGCATGGCCCCGGCCGCACCCCGAGTCGCGGGGCCTTGGACCAATGGGGCAACAGGATACGGGCGCAGATGGCGATGTTTGACAAGATCCCGAGTTTCTTTTCCTCGGACATGGCGATCGACCTCGGCACCGCCAACACGCTCGTCTACGTCAAGGGGCGCGGCATCATCCTGAGCGAGCCGTCGGTCGTGGCCTACCACGTCAAGGACGGCGTCAAGAAGGTGCTCGCCGTGGGCGAGGACGCCAAGCTGATGCTGGGCCGCACGCCCGGCAGCATCGAGGCGATCCGCCCGATGCGCGAGGGGGTGATCGCCGATTTCGACACCGCCGAGGCGATGATCAAGCATTTCATCCGCAAGGTGCACAAGCGCTCGACCTTCTCCAAGCCCAAGATCATCGTCTGCGTGCCCCACGGGGCCACGCCGGTGGAAAAGCGCGCCATCCGCCAATCCGTGCTGTCGGCGGGGGCGCGGCGCGCCGGTCTCATTGCGGAGCCGATCGCGGCGGCCATCGGCGCGGGCATGCCGATCACCGATCCCACCGGCTCGATGGTCGTCGATATCGGCGGCGGCACCACCGAGGTGGCGGTGCTGAGCCTCGGCGACATCGTCTATGCCCGCTCGGTCCGCGTGGGCGGCGACCGCATGGACGAGGCGATCATCAACTATCTGCGCCGCCAGCAGAACCTGCTGGTGGGCGAATCCACCGCCGAGCGGATCAAGACCACCATCGGCACCGCGCGCATGCCCGATGACGGGCGCGGCACCTCGATCCGGGTGCGCGGGCGCGACCTGCTGAACGGCGTCCCCAAGGAGACCGAGATCAGCCAGGCGCAGGTGGCCGAGGCGCTGGCCGAACCGGTGCAGCAGATCACCGAGGCGGTGATGACCGCGCTCGAGGCGACGCCCCCCGATCTCGCCGCCGACATCGTGGACCGCGGCGTGATGCTGACCGGGGGCGGCGCGCTTCTGGGCGATCTGGATCTCGCGCTGCGCGAGCAGACCGGGCTTGCCGTCTCGATCGCCGATGACAGCCTCAATTGCGTGGCGCTGGGGACCGGAAAGGCGCTGGAATACGAGAAACAGCTGCGCCACGCGATTGACTACGACAGTTAACCGGCCCACCTTTCGACAGGGGAAAGGGGTTGCACGTGGCCAGCGACCGCGGACAGAGCGATGACTATGCCCGCCCGCTCCGGCGGCTGCTTCTCGGTGTGCTTCTGGTCTGCCTGCTGGGCCTCTTCCTGCTGTGGCGCATCGACAGTCCCCGCGTCGAGCGGTTCCGCGCACAGGTGATCGACCGGGTCGTGCCGTCGATGGACTGGGCGATGGCACCGGTGACCGGCGCGGTCAAGATCCTGCGCGATTTCCAGTCCTACCAGCGCATGTACCAGCAAAACCAGGACCTGCGCCGCGAACTTCAGCAGATGAAGGCCTGGAAGGAGGCGGCGCTGCAACTCGAGCAGGAAAACGCCCGCCTGCTCGATCTCAACAACGTGCAGCTCGATCCGCGGCTGACCTATGTCACCGGCGTGGTGATGGCCGATAGCGGCTCGCCGTTCCGGCAATCGGTGCTCATCAACGTCGGCGCGCGCGACGGCATCCGCGAAGGCTGGGCGGCGATGGACGGGCTCGGCCTCGTGGGGCGCATCTCGGGGCTGGGGCGCAACACCGCGCGGGTGATCCTGCTCACCGACACCTCGAGCCGCGTGCCGGTGACGATCCAGCCCAGCGGGCAGCGCGCCCTGGTGATCGGCGACAACTCGCCCGCGCCGCTGCTGGATTTCATCGAGACCGCCGAACAGGTGCGCCCCGGCGACCGGGTGGTCAGTTCGGGCGATGGCGGGGTGTTCCCGGCGGGGCTCGCCGTCGGGCAGGTGGTGGCCGACCCCGGCGGGCGGATGCGGGTGCGCATCGCCGCCGATTACGAGCGGCTGGAATTCCTGCGGGTGCTGCGCAGCTACGATCACGAACCAATCGACGATCCCGGCGGGCTGATCGCCCCGGCCCTGCCCGCCTTGCCCGCCCCGCCCGTCACCGGCGCGCCGCGCGCGGCCGTGGAGGCGGGCAATGGCTGAGACGGGCTCGCTGCACCTGTGGCTGATGCGGGCGCTCTTCGCGGCGCTCGCGGGCACGCTCGTCTTCGCGCGGCTGCTGCCGCTCGACATGGCTCCGCCGGGCTGGGCGGGACCCGACCTGTTCCTCGCGCTGGCCTTCGCTTGGGCGGTGCGGCGGCCCGAATACGTGCCGCCGCTGCTGGTGGCGGCGCTGGCGCTGGCGATGGACCTGCTGCTGCAGCGCCCGCCGGGGCTGTGGGCCGCGCTGACGGTGATCGGCTGCGAGACGCTGCGCCGCCGCGCCCCGGCGCTGCGCGACCTGACCTTCCTGGCCGACTGGGCGGCGGTGGCCGGAACGCTGGTGGCGATGGTGCTGGCCTACCGGCTGGTGCTGACGGTGCTGATCGTCGATCAGGCCCCGCTCGGGCTCAGCCTCATGCAGCTTCTGTCGACGCTCGTCGCCTATCCGCTGGTGGCGGCGCTGTCGCATCTCGTGTTCGGGGTGCGCAAGCGCGCGCCCGGCGATCTCGCCACCGGGAGGCAGATGCCATGAGACGCCCCACCCGCGACCGCGCCGAAGGCCAGCGCCGCGTGACGCGGCGCGCGCTCGTGGTGGGCGGACTGCAGTTGGCGGTGCTGGGCACGCTGCTGTTCCGCATGCGGCACCTGCAGGTTGACCAGGCCGACGAATTCCGCCTGCTGGCCGACGAGAACCGCATCAACATCCAGCTCATCGCCCCCGCCCGCGGCCGCATCTTCGACCGCGAGGGCCGCGTCATCGCCGAGAACGTGCCCAGCTACCGCATCACCATCACCCGCGAACAGGCGGGCGATACCGAGGCGGTACTCGCGCGGCTGGTCGAGTTGCAGGCCGGAGAGCTGGAAAAGGCCCGCCGCGACCTCTCCGAATTGCGCGGCGACACGCCGGTGACGGTGGCCGACCGCGTGGATTGGGAGGCGATCAGCCGCGTCGCGGTCAACGCCCCCGCCCTGCCCGGCGTCATGCCCGAGGTGGGGCTGTCGCGCCGCTATCCGCTGGGCGCCTCCTATGCCCATACCATCGGCTATGTCGGCGCGGTCAGCGAGCGTGACCTCGAACGCATCGACGCGCCCGAGGCGCTGCTGCGGCTGCCGCGTTTCCAGATCGGCAAGATCGGGCTCGAGGCGCGGCTCGAGGAAACGCTGCGCGGCGAGGCGGGCACGCGCCGCGTCGAGGTCAACGCCGCGGGCCGCGTCATGCGCGAACTCGAACGCCAGGAGGGCAGCCCCGGCGCGGATATCCAGATCACCTGCGACAACGCGCTTCAGGGCTATGCCCATGCCCGGCTCAAGGGCGAGGGCGCGGCGGCGGTGATGCTCGACTGCGCAAGCGGCGACATCCTCGTCTCGGCCTCGAGCCCCGGCTATGACCCCAACCTCTTCGTGCGCGGCATCTCCTCGGCCGATTACCGCGCGCTGCTCGAGGATCCGCTGCGCCCGCTGCCCAACAAGGCGGTGCAGGGCATCTACCCGCCCGGCTCGACCTTCAAGATGGTGACCGCGCTCGCCGCGCTCGAGGCGGGGCTCGTCGATTACAACGAGACGGTCTACTGCCCCGGCTTCAAGGAGGTGAGCGGGCGGCGTTTCCATTGCTGGAAACGCGGCGGGCACGGCAACGTGGACCTGCACCGCTCGCTGCGCGACAGTTGCGACGTCTACTATTACGAACTCGCCCTGCGGGTGGGCATCGAAGGCATTTCCGAGATGGCCCAGCGGCTCGGGATCGGGGTGCAGTTCGACCTGCCGATGACCAGCGTCGCGGGCGGGCTCGCGCCCTCGCGACAGTGGAAACTGGCCAATCGCGGCGAGCCCTGGATGGTCGGCGACAGCGCCAACACCTCGATCGGCCAGGGCTTCGTGCTGGCCTCGCCGCTGCAACTCGCGGTGATGACGGCGCGGCTCGCGACCTCGCGGGCGGTGGTGCCGCGGCTGGTGAAATCCATCGACGGGGTGGACCAGCCCACCGGCCACGGCGACAGCCTCGGGCTCAACGAGAACCACATGCGCGAGATCCGCCGCGCCATGTTCGCGGTCAGCAACAGCAGCCGCGGCACCGCCTTCCGCAGCCGCATCGCCGAGGACACGCTGCGGCTTGCGGGCAAGACCGGCACCAGCCAGGTGCGCAACATCTCCGCCACCGAGCGCGAGGGCGGCGTGCGCGCCAACAGCGACCTGCCCCGCGAACAGCGCGACCACGCGCTGTTCGTGGCCTACGCCCCGCATGACGCGCCGCGCTACGCGCTGTCGGTGGTGGTCGAGCATGGCGGCGGCGGCTCGACCGCGGCGGCCCCCATCGCGCGCGACATCATGCTTCAGGCGCTCTATGGCGGCGACCCGCCGCTCGAGGCCTATCCCGCCGCCGACCGGCCCCGCATCCGCACCCTGCAAGAGGAATTGCGCCGCGAACGCGCGCGCCCCGACGGCGAGGCGAGCGACCGGGCATGAGCTATCTCGAACATACCGTCAAGACGATCCCGGCGGGCCCGCGCAAGATCCTCCATCTCAACTGGCCGCTCGCCATCCTGCTGATGACCGTGGCCGCCATCGGCTTCCTGATGCTCTACTCGGTGGCGGGCGGATCGCTCTCGACCTGGGCCGAGCCCCAGATGAAGCGCTTCGCGCTGGGCTTCGCGGTCATGGTCGTGGTGGCGCTCGTGCCGATCTGGTTCTGGCGCAACGTGTCGCTGGTGGCCTACCTGGTCTCGCTCGCGCTGCTGGTCGCGGTGGCCCTGGTGGGGATCGAGGGCAAGGGCGCGCAACGCTGGCTCGATATCGGCTTCATGCGGCTGCAACCTTCGGAACTGATGAAGATCACGCTGGTGATGGTGCTCGCCGCCTATTACGACTGGCTGCCGATGTCGCGCATCTCGCGGCCGCTCTGGGTGCTGATCCCGCTGGGCCTCATCCTCGCGCCGGTGGCGCTGGTGCTGCGCCAGCCCGATCTCGGAACCTCGGTCCTGCTGGTGCTGGGCGGCGGTGCGGTGATGTTCCTCGCCGGTGTTCACTGGGCCTATTTCGCCACCGTGATCGCGCTGGGCGCGGGCGCGATCTTCGCGGTCTTCAGCAGCCGCGGCACCGAATGGCAGTTGCTCGAGAACTACCAATATCGCCGCATCGACACCTTTCTCGACCCCGAGCGCGACCCGCTGGGCGCGGGCTATCACATCACCCAGTCCAAGATCGCGCTGGGCTCGGGCGGCTGGACGGGGCGCGGCTTCATGCAGGGCACGCAATCGCGGCTCAACTTCCTGCCCGAGAAGCACACCGATTTCATCTTCGTCACCCTGGCCGAGGAATTCGGCTTCATCGGGGCGGTGTCGCTGCTGGGGCTCTACGCGCTGGTGATCCTGTTCTGCGTGGCCACCGCGCTCACCAACCGCGACCGCTTCGCGTCGCTGCTGACGCTGGGGGTGGCGGTGGCCTTTTTCCTCTATTTCGCGGTCAACATGGCGATGGTGATGGGGCTGATGCCGGTTGTGGGCGTGCCCCTGCCGCTGGTAAGCTACGGCGGATCGGCGATGCTCGTGCTGATGCTGGGCTTCGGCCTCGTACAGAGCGCGCATGTCCACAAACCGAGGTAATCCGAGGTAATCCCATGACTCCCAACGTTCTCTTCGCCGCAGGCGACGCGCAATGGCGCGTCTACGAGGCCCCGCTGCGCCGCGCGCTCGACCGCGCCGGCGTGGCCGCGACCCTCGCCCCCGACCTGCCCCCCGCAGAGGTCGATTACATCGTCTACGCCCCCGACAGCGCGGTGCAGGATTTCACCCCCTTCACCCGCGCCCACGCGGTGCTCAACCTCTGGGCCGGGGTTGAAAAGATCGTCGGCAACCCGACGCTGCACATCCCGCTGGCGCGGATGGTCGATCACGGTCTGACGCAGGGCATGGTGGAATGGGTGACGGGCCACGCGCTGCGCCACCATCTCGGGATGGATACCCATATCCTGCACCAGGACGGGGTGTGGCGGCCCGACGCGCCGCCACTCGCCTCGGACCGGCGCGTCAGCGTGCTGGGTCTCGGCGCGCTGGGCGCGGCCTGCGCGCGCATGCTGGCGCATCTGGGCTTTCCCGTCACCGGCTGGAGCCGCTCGCCCAAGCAGATCGACGGGCTGCGCTGCCTCTCGGGCGAGGACGGGCTGCGCGCCGCGCTGCAAGAGGCCGATATCCTCGTGCTGCTGCTGCCGCTCACCCCCGAGACGGAGAACCTGCTGAATGCCGACCGCCTCGCGCTGCTGCCGCCGGGCGCGGTGATCCTCAACCCCGGTCGCGGGCCGCTGATCGACGATGACGCGCTGCTCGCCGCGCTGGACCGGGGCCATCTCGGCCACGCCACGCTCGACGTGTTCCGCACCGAACCGCTGCCGCCCGAACATCCGTTCTGGGCGCATCCCCGCGTGACCGTGACGCCGCATATCGCCTCCGAAACGCGGCCCGAGACGGCAGCCGAGGTCATCGCCGAGAACATCCGGAGGGGCGAGGCATGCCAGCCGCTCCTGCACCTCGTGGACCGCGACGCGGGGTATTGAGGGGGGCGGGTCGGACGGAAATGGCCTGAAGCGGTCGTTCGGGACTTGGCACCAATGCGCGGAATAAAGGCGCGCTTGCGCGCCGCCGCGCAGC
>CAJXKX010000111.1 GCA_913055965.1 uncultured Roseovarius sp. | reverse complement strand
TGCCTATGTGACGCCGGGGTTGTGCTTCAACTTTCACTATTTCGCCATCCGCAAGATGCATTTCCTGATGCGCGCGCGCGCCATCTGCGTGTTTCCCGGCGGGTTCGGCACGCTCGACGAGACCTTCGAGGCGCTGACCCTGATTCAGACCGACCGCATGAAACGGGTGCCGTTCCTGCTGTTCGGCGAGGCGTTCTGGCGGCGGATCATCAACTGGGACGCGCTGGTCGAGGCGGGCACCATCGGCGCGGAGGATCTCGACCTCTTCCGTTTCGTCGAGACGGCGGACGAGGCGATGGCGATCATCGCGGACTGGCACGCCGGGGACGAGGCTTGATCCGCCGCACGCAGGGGCATAACAGGCGCAGATCACCTATCGGGAGACCGCGATGGACCGCCACATGACCGACCGCCTGCTCTTGGCGCTCATCGTCCTGACACTGGCCGCAAGCGCCGTCATCGCGTGGCGCGCGCCGGAGTATTTCCAGTTCACCTTCGCCGCCGAGGACCGGCTGGTGGAGAATGCCACCGCGATTTTCCTCGCTGTGGCGAGCCTCGTGCTGGTGTCGAACGCGGCGCGGCTGACCGGGCGCGGGGCGCGGCGCGCGGCAGGGCTGACGGCGGTCTACGCGCTGCTTTTCTTTTTCGCGGCGGGCGAGGAAATCTCGTGGGGGCAGAGGATTTTCGGGTGGGAGACCAACGACTTCTTTGCCGAGAACAACTATCAGGGCGAGACCAACCTGCACAATCTCATGGTGGGCGAGGTGCGGCTGGCGCAGGTGCTGTTCGGCAGCGTGCTGACGACGGTGCTGCTGCTCTATCTGGTGGTGTTGCCGCTGCTCTATCCGCGCGTGGCATGGATCGCGCGGCTGGCGGATGCGCTGGCGGTGCCGGTGCCGGGGCTGCGCCACGGGGTGCTGGCGCTGCTGGCGAGCGGGGTGGTGGCGGCGATCCAGGTGCCGCGCAACTGGGAAGTCTACGAGCTGGTCTTCGCCCTGCTGGCCACCGCGATCTTTCTCGCGCCGCAGAACCCGGGCAAGACGCGCTGAGCCGGGCGCGCAGCCCCCGCCATCAGCCCCGCCGGATATCCGCCCCGAGCGCCGCCATCAGCGGCTCGAACACCGGGAAGGAGGTGGCGATGGGGCCCGCGTCATCGACGCTGACGGGCGCTTGCGCCGCCATGCCCATGACGAGGAACGACATCGCGATCCGGTGATCGAGATGGCTCTCGCAGGTCTGGCCGCCGGGCACGTTCCCATGCCCCAGCCCGTGCACGATCCACCAGTCGGGGCCGTCCTCTACGGTCACGCCCCCGGCGCGCAGCCCCGCCGCCATCGCCGCGATCCGGTCGCTTTCCTTGACGCGCAATTCCCTGACGCCGCGCATCACGGTCTGGCCGGTCGCAAAGGCGGCCACCACCGACAGCACGGGATATTCGTCGATCATGCTTGCCGCGCGCGCGGGGGGCACCTCGACGCCCCGCAGATCCGGTGAAAACCGCGCGCGCAGGTCGGCCACCGGTTCGCCGCCTTCTTCGCGCAGGTTCTCATACTCCAGTTCGGCCCCCATCTCGCGCAGCGTGGTGAAGAGGCCCGCGCGCGTCGGGTTCAGCCCGATATTGGGCACCAGCACGTCCGACCCGGGCGTGAGGATCGCGGCACAGACCGGAAACGCCGCCGAGGACGGATCGCGCGGCACGGCGATACCTTGCGGGATGAGATCGGGCTGCCCGTTCAGAGTGATGACCCGGCCCTCGGGCGTGTCCTCGGTGGTGATCGTCGCGCCGAACCCCGCGAGCATCCGCTCGGTGTGATCGCGCGTTGCCTCGCGCTCGATCACCACGGTCTGCCCCGGCGCATTCAGCCCGGCGAGCAGCACCGCCGATTTCACCTGCGCCGAGGGCACGGGCACCTCGTAGCGCACCGGCACCGGGTCCGCCGCGCCCACCACCGTCATCGGCAGCCGCCCGCCCGAGCGCCCGACCGCCCGCGCGCCGAAGAGCGCCAGCGGATCGGTCACCCGCGCCATCGGCCGCTTGTTGAGGCTCGCATCGCCGGTGAAGGTGGCGGTGATGGGCGAGGTCGCCATCGCCCCCATGATCAGCCGCACCCCGGTGCCGGAATTGCCGCAATCGATCACCTGCGACGGCTCGGCAAAGCCGCCGACGCCGACGCCGTGGACGCGCCATGTGCCGTGCTCGTCGCGGCTCACCTCCGCACCGAAGGCGCGCATTGCCTTCGCGGTGTCGAGCACGTCATCGCCCTCGAGCAGCCCGGTGATGACCGTCTCGCCCACCGACAGCGCGCCGAGGATCAGCGCCCGGTGCGAGATCGACTTGTCGCCCGGCACGTCAGCGCGCCCGGCAAGCGGCCCGCAGGGGTGCGAGATCATCGGAATGGGGGTGCCGTGGCCAGACATGGGCGCGCTCCTGAATACGGAAATCGCCTGCCTGATAGCGCAGGCAGGCGACCTCGTCCATCGCTGGCGCGCGGGCTCAGCCCATGTCGAATTGCAGCGGACGGATCTGCTGGAATTTGCCCGTCGCGTGCAGCGCCGCGATCGCCGCGTCGGGCACCGGCACATCGACATAGAGGAGCGCGATGGCCTCGCCCCCCGCATCCGCGCGGCCAAGGGTGAAGTTGGCGATGTTGACGCCGTGCTCGCCCATCGTCTGGCCCAGCGTGCCGATGATCCCCGGCACGTCCTCGTTGGTGGTGTAGACCATGTGCCGCCCGATCTCGGCGTCGATGTTGATGCCCTTGATCTGGATGAAACGTGGCTTGCCGTCCGAGAACACCGTGCCGCCGATCGAGCGCTCGCGCTTGTCGGTGACGACGGTGATCTTGATATAGCCCTCGAAGGCGCCCGACTTGTCCTGCCGGGTGGTGCTGATCTTGACGCCGCGCTCCTTGGCCACCACGGGGGCCGAGACCATGTTCACCTCCGGGTTCACCGATTTCATGATCCCCGCCACGGCGGCGGAGGTCAGCGCGCCAAGGTTCATCTCGCTCGCCACACCGTCGTAAAGGATGTTGATCGCCTTGATCGGCTCGTCGGTCATCTGCCCGATGAAGTTGCCGAGGTGATCCGACAGCTTGATCCACGGCCCCATCACCTTGGCCTCTTCGGCCGTCACCGACGGCATGTTGAGCGCGTTGGTCACGGCCCCCGTCAGCAGGTAGTCCGACATCTGTTCGGCGACCTGCAGGGCGACATTCTCCTGCGCCTCGGTGGTGGCCGCGCCCAGATGCGGCGTGCAGACCACGTTGGGCAGGCCGAAAAGCGGGTTTTCCACCGCCGGTTCCTCGGCAAAGACGTCAAAGCCCGCGCCCGCCACATGGCCGGATTTCAACAGGTCGGCGAGGGCTTGCTCATCCACCAGCCCCCCGCGTGCGCAGTTGATGATGCGGACACCCTTCTTGGTTTTCTCCAGGTTCTCGCGGCTGAGGATGTTGCGGGTCTGATCGGTGAGCGGCACGTGCAGGGTGATGAAATCGGCGCGCTTGAGGAGCTCGTCGAGCTCGACCTTCTCCACCCCCATCTTGTCGGCCTTTTCCTGGCCCAGGAACGGATCGTAGGCCACCACCTTCATCTTGAGGCCGCGCGCCCGGTCGCAGACGATACCGCCGATATTGCCCGCGCCGATCACGCCCAGCGTCTTGCCGGTCAGTTCCACGCCCATGAAGCGGGATTTCTCCCATTTGCCCGCCTGCGTCGAGGCCGACGCCTCGGGGATCTGCCGCGCCACCGCGAACATCATCGCGATGGCGTGCTCGGCAGTGGTGATCATGTTGCCGAAGGGCGTGTTCATGACGATCACGCCCTTTTTGCTGGCCGCGACCTTGTCGATATTGTCGGTGCCGATGCCCGCCCGCGCGATCACCTTGAGCTTGTGCGCGTTGGCGAGGATCTTCTCGGTCACCTTGGTGGCCGAGCGGATGGCGAGACCGTCATACTCGCCGATCACCTCGGCCAGCCTGTCCTTGTCCTTGCCCAGGTCGGGCTGGAAATCCACGTCGATGCCGCGATCGCGAAAGATCTGCACGGCGGTTTCGGAAAGCTTGTCGGAGACGAGAACCCTGGGAGCCATGTGTCTGGTCCTTTGATGATACATTTCGGGGGAGGGCCCGAAGTCCTTGAAGGACTTCGGACCGATTTCTTTTCAAGAAATCGGCGTCACGCCGTCTCGGAGAGCGCCGCGATCTCGGAGCGGAACGCCCACTCGATCCACGGCATCAGCGCGGCCACATCCGTGGTCTCGACGGTGCCGCCGCACCAGATGCGCAGCCCCGGCGGCGCGTCGCGATAGGCGCCGATATCATGCGCCACACCCTCGGCCTCCAGCCGCCTGACGACCGCCTTGGCAAAGGCGGCGCCATCCGCGATCCGGTCATCGGTGAACTTGAGGCAGACCGAGGTGTTGGACCGCACCGCCGGATCCCCGGCGAGAAACGCGAGCCAGTCGTGATCCGCGACAAACGCCTGCACCGCCGCCAGATTGGCATTGGCGCGCGCGCGCAGCCCCTCGAGCCCGCCCACCGAGCGCGCCCAGTCGAGCGCGGCGAGGTAATCCTCGACCGCCAGCATCGAAGGGGTGTTGATCGTCTCGCCCACGAAGATGCCTTCGTTGAGCTTGCCGCCCTTGGTCAGGCGGAAGATCTTGGGCAGCGGCCAGGGCGGCGTGTAGCTTTCCAGCCGCTCGACCGCGCGGGGGCTGAGGATGAGCATGCCATGCGCCGCCTCGCCGCCCAGCACCTTCTGCCAGCTGAACGTGGTGACATCGAGCTTGTCCCAGGGCAGGCGCTGCGCGAAGGCGGCAGAGGTCGCGTCGCAGATGGTGAGCCCCGCGCGATCCGCCCTGATCCAGTCGCCATTGGGCACGCGCACGCCCGAGGTGGTGCCGTTCCAGGTGAACACCACGTCATTGTCGGTATCGACCGTGTCGAGATCGACGATCTCGCCATACCCGGCGGTCTTCACCACCGCGTCGAGTTTCAACTGCTTGACCGCGTCGGTAACCCAGCCCGCGCCAAAGCTCTCCCAGGCCAGCATCTCGACGGGGCGCGCCCCCAGCAGCGACCACATCGCCATTTCCACCGCGCCGGTATCGGAGGCGGGCACGATGCCGATGCGGTAATCCTCGGGCACGCCGAGGATCTCGCGGGTGCCGTCGATCGCGGCCCTGAGCCGCGCCTTGCCCACGGCGGCGCGGTGCGAGCGCCCGAGCGGGGCGTCCGACAGCAGATCGACGGAATATCCGGGAAACTTGGCACAGGGGCCGGAGGAAAAACGCGGGTTCGCCGGCCGCGCGCCGGGTGTCTCAATAGCCATTTGCTACCCTTCCAGATAAGCGCCCCTCGTTGGGGAGGGGTGTCCCGCCGACGGGCGTAGTGAAAGAGATGACGAAAGGCAACATCCAAAATGCCGCGGCCTGCGTATACCCGTCAGGAGTGTTGACAAAGGCCTGAAAACACACGGAGCAAGAACACCATGCCCATTGATCACGGTCAGGATGGGACACGACAGATCACCCTCGCGCTCGGCCGGCTGATGGCCTATCTGCGCGGCGCGGCCTGGCAGGCCGCCTGGGCCGGGGGGCTCACCCCCACGCAGGCCGAAATCCTGGCGCATCTCGCCCGGCAGGGCCCGGCCCGCAACACCGATCTTGCGGCCGCGCTCGGGGTCACGGCGGCGACGCTCAGCGCCTCGGCGCGCGCCCTCGTCGACAAGGGTCTGGTGACGCGCGCGCCCGATCCCTCCGACGCCCGTGTGCGGCGGCTCAGCCTGACCGAGAACGGCCAGGCGGCCGTGGCGAACCTGCCGCCCGGCCCGCCCGCGCTCGAGGGTGCGCTCGACGCGCTGCCGGGCGAGGGGCGCGGGCAGGTGCTGCGCCACCTCGCCGCCCTGCTGCACACGCTCGAGACCGAACGCGCCATCCCCCGGCAGCGCATGTGTCTGACCTGCGATCATTTCCGCCCCGCAGACACCGCCGGGACGCACCGCTGCGCGGCGCTCCGGCACCAGTTCGGCGATGACGGGTTGCGCGTCGATTGCGCCAGCCACGCGCCCGGCGGCAGCCTCGGCGCGGGAATCGAGCGGGCGGGCTGAACGGACCGGCACCGGGCCTTCCCCCCCGGGCCGAACGGCGCTAGAGGGGGGCGGCCTGCCGGAACGGAGAAAGCCGATGTTCACCGCCACGCTGATCGCGCCACGGGGCGCGCTCGACCCCGCGCTCGTCGAGGCGCTGCGCAATGCCTGGGGCGGCGGCGACGCGCTCTGGCTGTCGCCCGACGAGGCGGCGGAGGCCACCATCGGCATCACCGCCCAGGCAAGGCCCGAGCCCATGATGAACAGCACGAAGAACAGCGTGCCGCCCAGCACCTCGGCGGCCAGCGCCTCGGCCTTGATCGCCTTGTAGACGGTCATGCACTGGTCGCCGGCGAGGATGTTCTGCAGGCCCTGCGGGGTGGCGTCCTGCCCGGTGACCGGCACCTGACCGTTGAGCTCGTTGCGCTTGAGCACCGAGATCGCCGCGTTGCCGAGGCCGTCGTTGGCGGCCAGCACGCCGTCGACCGGCTTCATGTCGACATTCTCGTTCACTTCCGCGAACAGCTTGCCGAGCGCGCCGGCGGTGTGCACCGCGATGGCGAGCACGCCGCCGGTGATCATGTAGCGCAGCGACGAGCTGAGGTTCAAAAGCGTCAGCCCGTTGGAGATCGCCTGGATGACGAGGACACCGAGCAGCGCCGACCAGGCCAACCGCTCCGCCTCGCGTCGAGCCTCCTCTGACGGAACACGCCCGGCCAATAGCACCAGACGATCATAGACCTCTACATCTACCTCGCCG
>CAJXKX010000110.1 GCA_913055965.1 uncultured Roseovarius sp. | reverse complement strand
GCGCTTGCCGCGCACCACGCCAGCGGGATCACCGAGAGCGCGACGCGCGGCCAGCCGCGCAACAGCACGCATGCCAGCCCGAGGCAGGCGAGCGCGGTCGGATCGGGGGCGAGCCCGGCGATCTCGGCCGGCGCGAGCACCCGGCCAATCACCACCCCCGACAGTGGATAGAACAGGATCGCGCCCGCGAGGAACGCCCACCCGACCGCCGCCGCGGTATCGGCCCGTGCAGGTGCGGCACCGGTCCGGTGGAAGGCAGCGAGACCGACGAGAGCGAGCGCCTGCAACCCGAACGCCCACGCCGCCCAACCGGCGATCCAGTTGATCGGCGCATAGCGCGCCAGCAGGAAATGCGCGGCCCCGAGACAGGCGAGTGCCGCGGCGGCGAAAGCACATTGCGGCGCGCGCTGCCGCCCCGTTGCCAGAGTGAGGGCCACGACGGCCCCGAGCGGCGGAGCCAGCACCGGCAACGGCCAGGTGGCGACGTTGTGCATTTCGAAGAGCCGCCAATAGACCTGCGGGCCGAACATCAGGAAATCGCCCGGCGCGTAGCTCAGCCAATGATCCATCAGAGCCGCGCGAGATCGCTCGCCATACGCCTGCGCATGGCCGTATCCGGCAGCGGGCCGCGCCCCGCTGCCTTGTTCTCGCGCAGATGCGCGACCTGCCGCGTGGCCGGGATCGCGACGGTGACCGCCGGGTGCGAGATCACGAATTTCAAGAGCACCTGCGCCCAGCTTTGCGCGCCGATCTCTCCGGCCCAGCCCGGCAGCGGGTGGCGCGCAAAACGCGCGACCAGCGCGCCGCGCCGATAGGGCCGATTCACGATCACGGCGATCCCGCGTTCGGCGGCGAGCGGCAGCAGCCGCGCCTCGGCCTCGCGGTCGAGCGCATTGTAGGTCAGTTGCACGAAATCGAGCGGCTGCTCGCGCATGATCCGCTCCAGCAGGTCGTGACGGCGGCCATGCGAGGTGGTGATGCCGACATGGCCCAGTCGCCCCTCGGCCTTCATGGCGAAGAGATGGCCCAGATGCGCCTCCCATGCCCGAAGGTTGTGGACCTGCATCAGGTCGAACCGGCGCAGGCCCCAGTTTTCCGCCGCCTGCGCGATCTGATCGGGGCCTTCATCGGGTGCCGAGGTCCAGACCTTCTCGGCGGAAAAGATCGTCGAGCGGTCCGTCAGGCGCGACAGCCCGTAGCCGATGGTCTCCTGCGCCGAGCCATACATGGGCGAACAGTCGATCATCCCGCCGCCTTCCTCGGCAAAGGCGGCGATCACCTCGGCGCACTCGGCGCGCAGCACCGGGTCCTGCCCGACATTGAAGGTGATCCAGCTGCCCAGCCCCACCACCGGCAGCCGTGCCCCGGTCGAGGGGATCACGCGCCAGTCGCCCGGCCCGCCCGCAGCCGCCCTGCCCGCGCCGCCAAGCGCCATCCCCGCCGATGCCGCCGACAGCCCGCGCAGGACATCCCGTCTGGAAAGCGTCATGAGTAGTGCCTCCGTGATGGGTTGCCTATCCGTTCGTCCGACCACCAACGTAACGCGAAACCGCCCGCCTGCCACCCGGCGATCACGCCCCGGTCTCGCGCAATTCGCGGTCGAGCGCCTCGGAGGCGGAGGCACGCGAGCGGGTGAGCCCGCTCACCAGCGCATAGGCGGCCGGCGTCAGGAACAGGGTGAACACCGCCGCCATGCCCAGCCCGCCCACGATCACCCATCCGATGGCCGCCCGCGCCTCGGCCCCCGGTCCGGTGCCGAGAATGAGCGGCAGGCCGGACATCACCGTGCAGATCAGCGTCATCGCGATCGGGCGCAGCCGCGCGAGCGCCGCCTCCTCGGCCGCATCCATCACCGCGCGCCCCTCGTCGCGCAGCTGATTGGCGAACTCGACCAGCAGGATGCCGTTCTTGGCCATCACCCCGATCAGCATCAGCACGCCGATCTGACTGTAGATGTTGATCGTCGTGCCGGTCAGCAGCAGCGCATAGATCGCGGCACAGACGCCGAAGGGCACCGTCATCATCACCACCAGCGCGCTTGTCAGGCTCTCGAACTGCGCCAGCAGCACGAGAAAGACGACCAGAAGCGCGATCACATAGGTCGCGGTCAGCGCGGACGACGTCTCATCAAGCGAGGCCGCCTCGCCAAGGAAGATGAGGCCGATGCCCGGCGGCAGCCGCTCCTGCCCCATCGCGCGCACCTCTTCGATCACCTCGCGCAGCGTCACCTCGGGCGACACCGAGGCGTCGATCTCGATGGCGCGGCGCTGTTCGTGCCGGTCCAGTTCCGCCGCGACGCCGCGCTCGTTCAGTGTCACGATCTGGCTGAGCGGCACCAGGTCGCCCACCTGCGAGCGGATGTTGAGGTTCATCAGGTCGACCGGGTCGCGCACCGCGCCCTGTGCCGATTGCAGCAGGATCGGCACCGCCTCGTCGTCGATGGTCAGTTCCGCGACCTCGTCCTCGTCGACCAGCGCGCGCAACGTGCCCGACAGCGTCTCCATCGGCACCCGCAAATCCGAGGCGCGCTGCCGGTCCACCCCGATGCTGAGTTGCGGCTGCGTCGCCTGGTATTGCACGCGGATGCCCGAGACGCCCGTGACCTCTGCCAGGTCCTGCGCAAAGGTATCGGCCGCCTCGGCGATCTCGGGGTAATTCGGCCCCGTGAGCGCGATGCTCAGCCCCCCGCCCGATCCACCGCGCAGACCCAGGCTGTTGCCGCTGCGGATGCGGCCACGCGCGCCGGGCAGGCTGTCCAGCTCGTCGCGGATCGCCGCCTCGATATCGGCCTGCGACAGGTCGCGCTCTTGCCACGGCACCAGCCGCACGCCGATGCTGCCGCGGTTGAGGTCATAGCGCCCGGTGATCGAATAGAGGCTCTGCGCCGCGCCCTGCTCGACATAGGGGCGCAGCATGTCCTCGACCTGCACCACCTGCCGGTCGGTATAGTCGAGCCCGGTGCCGTCCGGCCCCTGAATCCAGACCGAGACCATGCCGCGATCCTCGGGCGGCACCAGCTCCTCGCCTAGCCGGTCGTGGACCAGCACCGCGCCCCCGGCAAGCAGCACCGCGCCCGTCAGCGTGACCAGCGGCGCGCGGATCATCGGGCGGATGAGCGCGCCGTAAAGCGCGGCGAGCCGCCCGCCCAGACCCGCAAACAGCCCGCCGCCGCGCCCCAGCCCGTCCGAAAGCGAGGCGAGCATCGGGCACATGGTCAGCGCCACGAAAGACGAGATCGCCACCGTCACCGCCAGCACGAAACCGAACTCGGTAAAGAGCCGCCCGGCATCGCCCGGCAAAAAGGAAATTGGCACAAAGACCGCGATCAGCGTCACCGTGGTGGCGATCACGGCAAAGAACACCTGCCCCGACCCAAGAACGGCGGCGGCGCGGCGGCCCATCCCCTCCTGCCTGCGACGCTGGATGTTCTCGGTCACGACGATGGCATCATCCACCACCAGCCCGGTCGCCAGCACCAGCGCCAGCAGCGTGATCATGTTGATCGAGAACCCCATCAGATAGATCCCCGCGACCGATCCCACCAGGGCAATCGGGATGGTCACGGCGGGGATCAGCGTGGCCCCCAGACCCCCGAAGAACAGCCAGATCACCGCCACCACGATCAGTAGCGCCGCACCGAGCGTCTTGAGCACCTCGGCAATCGCGCCCTTGATGAACACCGCGTCGTCGCTGGTAACGGCGAAACCCAGATCGGGAAAGCGTTGTTTCAGCCGCTCGATGGCCGCGCCCACCTCTTCGGAAATCCGTACGGTATTGGATTGCGCCTGCCGCACGATCCCGAGGCTCACCACCTGCCGCCCGTCGAGCCGCGCGATGCTGTCGGGCGTGGCGAGGCCGAAATAGACCTCGGCCACGTCGCCCAGCCGCACCCGGTCGTCGAGCAGCAATTCCTCGATGCGCCGGGGCTCTGCCACGGTGGCATCGGCGCGCACCAGCACCTCGAGCGGGCCAGAGGAGAAGCTGCCCACGGGCACGTCGAACTGCGCCGCGCGCAGGACTTCGGCCACCTCGCCGATGGAGAGCCCGAAGGCGGAAAGCCGCTCTGGGCGCACCTCGACCCGCAACACCCGCTGCCGATCCCCGAACAGCACCACCTCGGCCACCCCATCCACGGCCGTGAACTCGGTGGCGATGGCATCCTCGACCAGTCGGGTCAGGTCTCCGATGGAGCGCTCGTCGCTCCACACGGCGACATCCACAACCGGATCGGCATCCTCTTCGGATTTCACCACGAACAGATCCTCGACCCCGTCGGGCAGCCGCGTCTCGACCCGGCTCACCGCTTCGCGCACGTCATTGGCGGCATTGGCCAGATCGCGATCCGCGCTGAACTCCACCCGCATGCGGAAATTGCCCTCTTCGGACGAGGTGCGCACCGCCTCGACACCCGCCACCCGCGCCACCGCGCCCTCGACCAGCGCCGACACCTCCGCATCGACCGTGGTCGGCGACGCACCGGGATAATTGGCACGCACCGAGACGATGGGCCGGTCCACGTCGGGCAATTCCCGCACCTCGATGCCAAACAGCGCGCCAATGCCCGCGATCACGATCAGCAGGCTCATCACCGCCGCCAGCCAGGGCCGCCGCACGCTCAGATCGGAAATGCCACGCCCGCCCATGATCAGGAGCGCACCGCGCCCGCGTCGTTGAGCACGTTGACCGCGATACCGGGACGCAGGCGCTGCGTGCCCTCGACGATGATCCGCTCCCCCTCGGTCAAAGGCCCGTCGACGATCACCTGCCCGTCGCGACGGCGCACCAGTTCCACCCGAACAGGCTCTGCCGTGCCGTCCGAGACGCGCCAGACCTGCAACGCCCCGCGCGAGAATTGCAGCGCCAGTTCCGGCACCGCCGGATAGCTCTTGCCGGGCAGGTCGAGCCGGATCGAGAACGACGCGCCGGGCCGCAGCAGATCGCCCGCGTTGTCGATGGCCGCGCGCACCCGCGCCGTGCGCGTCGCGGCCTCGACGCGGCTGTCGATGGCGACCACCTCGCCGTCGAAGCTGCGCCCCTCGACCGCCGGCGTTTGCGCGCTGACCTCAAGGCCGATGCGCACCCGGCCGAGCAGCGCCTCGGGCAGGTCGAATTCCACGAGGATACGGCTGCGATCGTCATAGCTGGCAATCGCGTCATCGACGGCGATCCGGTCGCCCACCTCGACCCGCGCCAGCCCCGACACCCCGTCGAAGGGGGCGCGCAGACTGCGCTCCTCGAGGTCGGCGCGGGCCTGCTCCACGGCGATGCGCGCCACCTTGAAATCGGTCTCGGCCTCTTCGAAGCGCGCGGTGGCGGCGGCCCCGGTATCCTGCAACGCGCGGTAGCGGTTGCGTTCGGAGGTGGCGCGCGCGAGGCGCGCCTCGGCCAGCGCCAGCGCAAGGCGCTCGTCGGTGTCGCGCAGCCGCAGCAGCACATCCCCTGCCCCGAAACGCGCGCCGGGGGCGATGGCAAGATCGGTGATCTCGCCGCTTGCCGGGGCGCGGAGCGTGACCGAGCGCAGCGCAAGCCCGGTGCCGATCGCGGAGAATTCCAGATCGTCGCGCAGCGTGCGCACCCGGGCCGCGATCACCGGCGTGCCGGTGGCCTGCCGGGTCTGCGATGCCTCGGGGGCCGGCGCGCCCGTCGCCACCGGCAGCAGCGCGCGCAGGTCGTCGCGGTGGACCCAGCCGAACACCGCCAGCGCGATCATCAGCGCCGACAGCCCCACCTGCCTGACCATACCCGTTCTGCGCACCTCTTGGTCCCTTCCGCGCCGCTTTCGTCGGGACGTAGGGCAAAACGGCGCGGGGTCACGTGCGGGCTCATCCCGGCGCGGCGGGCCGCGTTACCAGAGCGACCAGTATCCGGTGGCCATCGCCGTCATCGCCAGCAGGAAATTGGTGACCGCATGGGCGATGATCGCATCGCCCACCCGCCCGGTGCGCAGCACCAGCAGGGCGAAACCGGCCCCTGCCAGAGTGCCCGCCAGCATGTCGGAATGCATCGCGCCGAAGGCCAGCGAGGTCAGCACGAAGGCCGCAACCGCCGCCATGCGGGGGCCTGCCACAGGTGCCGCCCATCCCGCCACCAGCCGGTAGAGCCCGCCGCGAAAGGCCAGTTCCTCGAGCACCGGAACCACCACGCTGAACCCGATGAGGCGCATCACCATCCAGCCCGCCGCAAGCGAGACCGGGACCGACCCCAGCGTGGCGGCAAAGGCGCGGTCGGCCTCGGTGTCCACCGGCACCAGCGCGATCCACAGCCCGTAGACCGCAAACCCCATGACAAAGCCCCCGATGCCCGGCGGGTCGGCGAATTCCCGCGCGATCACCCCGCGCCACAGCGCCATGAGCGCAAGCCCCGCCAGCACCGACACCGGGTAGATCCAGTTGAACCCGGCCGTGAACAGGCCCAGCACCATCCCGATACCCAGGTAGATCGCCAGCGGCACGATCAGCCCGGCGGCGTCGCTCTCGGGCATGGCGATGGCGGGCGCGGGCGTGCGGCGCACCGCCCCGTCGCGACGAAACAGCGGGTGCTGCAGCATCAGCATGGCGACGGCAACCACCGCCAGCAAGGACAGAGTGCCGAAATAGGAATGGAAGCCGTCCACCGCCATCTTCGGGGAATAGGTCACGCCGATGTGGAACAGCAGCGCGATGCGCAGCGCGTTGAGCACGAAGACCGCAGCCACCGCCGCAACCCCGAGCGCGATGGCCCGGCGCCAGCGCAGCACCGGCCATTCGAGGGCGATCATGCCCGACACGACCAGCCCCGACACCAACATGCCCTGATAGCCCGCGCAGACCGGGCTGATCAGTATGGCAAAGCCCGCCGCTGCCATCAGCGGC
>CAJXKX010000109.1 GCA_913055965.1 uncultured Roseovarius sp. | reverse complement strand
CGCCGCCGCCCGCCGCCATCGCGAGGCGCAGCGCCTCGCGCGCGCCCGCGGCCTGCACCACCCGGTTGGGGGTGGGGGCGAGCCTGACCTTCAACACGATCCTGTTGGTGGCCATATCATCGACGATGAGCACCGTGCCCGACATTGCGGTTGCGCCTTCGCTCTGAGCGTTTACCTTTGGGTCACTATCGCGCCGAGTGGTTAAGAAAACCTTTCCGGGAATTAACGGACATGAAGATGACGCAGGATTTCGCCGAGACCGTCGCGCTCGGCGCCTTGGGCTGGCTGGCGGCCGATGACGAGCTCTTGCCGGTGTTCCTGGGGGCCACGGGGGCGTCGGAGACCGATCTGCGCGCCCGCGCCGCCGATCCCGAATTCCTGGGGGCGGTGCTGGATTTCCTGGCGATGGACGATGCCTGGGTGACGGCGTTCTGCGATGCGCAGGGCCTGGGCTATGACGTGCCGATGCGGGCGCGCGCGGCGCTGCCCGGCGGGGCGGAGATGCACTGGACATGAGCCGCGCCGACGGGGTTCTCTTCGACAAGGACGGCACGCTGTTCGATTTCCACGCGACGTGGAGCGGCTGGGCGCATGACGTGATCCGCGATCTCGCGGGCGGCGAGGCGGCCGTGATGGCGCGCATCGCCGAGGTGGCGCAATTCGACCTCGAGACGCGCGCCTTTCATCCCGCGAGCCCGGTCATCGCCTGCACCAACCGCGAGGTCGCAGAATGTCTGGCGCAGGCGCTGCCGGGGCGCGCGATAGACGAGATCGAGACCCATCTCATGCTGAGCGCCGCCGATGCGCCGCTTGCCCCCGCCGTGCCGCTCGTGCCCTTCCTCGATGGGCTCGCGGCGCGCGGGTTGCGGCTTGGCGTGATGACCAACGACACCGAATACGGGGCGCGGGCGCATCTGACCTCGGCGGGGGTGCTGGGGCATTTCCATTTCGTCGCGGGCTTCGATTCGGGGCACGGGGCCAAGCCCGCGCCGGGGCCGCTTCTGGCCTTTGCCCGCGCCATGGGGCTGGCGCCTGCGCGCGTGGTCATGGTGGGCGACAGCGCCCATGACCTGATCGCCGGGCGCGCGGCGGGGATGCAGACGGTGGGCGTGCTGACCGGCACGGCGGTCGAGGCGGATCTGGCACCGCTGGCCGATGTGGTGCTGCCCGATATCGGACATCTGCCGGATTGGCTGACGGCATGACGCGACATCCGCTGTTCGGCCTCTTCCTCGCCACGTTCGGGGCGCTGGTGCTGACGCCCGACGCATTGTTCATGCGGCTGTCGGGGATGGCGGGCTACCAGATGGTGGGCTGGCGCGGGGTGATGATGGGGGCGGTGATGCTGGCGCTCTGGGCACTCACCTCGCGGGGCCGGGTGCGCGATCTGGTGGCGCTGTGTTCGGGCACCGGGCTGGTGCTGATCGTCAGCCAGTATTTCAACATGACGCTGTTCAGCCTCGGCATCGCCCATGCGCCGGTGGCGGTGATGCTGATGGGGGTGGCGGCGGTGCCGGTCTTTGCCGCGCTGCTGTCCTGGCTGGTGATGGGCGAGCGCACCCGCCCGGCCACCTGGGCCGCGATCGCGGCGGTGCTGGCGGGGCTGGCGCTGGCGGTGTCGGGCGGCAAGGGCCCCGAGGGCACCGGCAGCGCGCTGATCGGGGCGCTGGCGGGGCTGGCCGTGGCGCTGGTGCTGGCGCTCAATTTCGTGGTGCTGCGGGCCCGCCCCGAGATGTCGATCCCGCTGGTGATCGGGGTGGGCGCGACGCTGGCAGGGGCGACCGGCTGGGCGGTCATCGGCCCGGCGGCGATGACGCAGGGCGCGGTCTGGGCGATCGCGGTCTGCGGTCTCGTGATCCTGCCGGTCTCGTTCTTCTCGCTGTCGCTCGCCTCGCGCCATACCCATGCCTCGAACGTGAGCCTTCTGCTGCTGCTCGAGACGGTGCTGGGGCCGCTCTGGGTGTGGCTCGGCGTGGGCGAGCGGCCCACCCCGGTGATGCTGGCGGGGGGCGCGGTGGTGGTGGCAAGCCTCGCCATCTACCTGTGGCACACCGGGCGGCGACGCATGGCGGCGGCCTGAAAGAGTGAAAACGACAGGAGGCGTCGCAAAGCGGCATGTGGGCCGCGCGCGCGCGGTGTTTCGTTGAGGGGAACGAGCACCGGGAGGGCGCGAAGATGGCCGAGGATCTCAAACGCAGAAAGCGCGGCGGCGGCCGTGCGGGCAATGCCGCGCGGCGCGGGGGCGCGGTGATCGAGCAGATGCCGTGGAACCCGCCGATCAATATCGACCGGCCGGTGGAGCCGCTGCGCCCCGAGGGGGTGCAGGCCATCCATGACGGCGCGATGCGCATCCTCGAAGAGATCGGGATCGAGTTTCTCAACCCCGAGGCGGTCGAGATCCTGCGCGGCTCGGGCGGCTGCGAGATCAATGGCGAGAACGTGCGCATGGGCCGCGATTTCGTCATGGAGATGATCGCGAAAGCCCCCGAAAGCTGGACCATCACGCCGCGCAACCCCGAGCGGCAACTGACCATCGGGGGCAATCACCTGAACTTCGGCAACGTGTCGTCGCCGCCCTCTTACTGGGATATGAAGATCGGGCGCAAGGTGACGGGCACGCGAGAGATGTGCCAGAACCTGTTGAAACTCAGCCAGTATTTCAACTGCATCCATTTCGTCGGCGGCTATCCGGTGGAGCCGCAGGACATCCATGCGAGCGTGCGCCATCTCGATGTGCTCTATGACAAGCTGACGCTGACGGACAAGGTGGCGCATGCCTATTGTCTGGGCAAGGAGCGGGTCGAGGACGTGATGGAGATGGTGCGCATCGCGGGCGGGCTGAGCCACGAGGAGTTCGAGGCCACGCCGCACATGTATACCAACATCAACTCCACCTCGCCGCTCAAGCACGATTATCCGATGCTCGATGGCTGGATGCGGATGGCGCGGCGCGGGCAGGGGCTGGTGGTGACGCCCTTCACGCTGGCCGGGGCGATGGCACCGGTGACGATGGCGGGGGCGGTGGCGCAGTCGCTGGCGGAGGCGCTGTGTGCCGTGGTGCTGGCGCAGGTGATCCGCCCCGGCGCGCCCTGTGCGATCGGCACGTTCACCTCGAATGTCGACATGAAATCCGGCGCGCCCGCGTTCGGCACGCCCGAATACATGCGCGCCACCCAGATGACCGGGCAGCTGGCGCGGTTCTACAAGCTGCCGATGCGGGCCTCGGGCGTCTGTGCCGCGAACGTGCCCGACGGGCAGGCGATGTGGGAGACCTCGAACAGCCTGTGGTCGGCGGTGCAGGCGGGGGCCAACATGGTCTATCACGCCGCCGGGTGGCTGGAGGGCGGGCTCATTGCCAGCCCCGAGAAATTCGTCATGGATTGCGAGATTTTGCAGCATATCCAGAGGTATATGGATCCGATGCTGACCGCGACAGGCCCCGAGGAGATCGCCGTCGAGGCGATCCGCGAGGTGGGCGACAAGGGCCATTTCTTCGGTATCCAGCACACGCAGGACCGCTATACCACGGCGTTCTACGCGCCCTTCCTGAGCGACTGGCGCAATTTCGAGGCCTGGGAGGCGGCGGGGGCGGTCTGGACACCCGCGCGGGCGCATCAGGTGTTTCAGGACATTATCGCAGGGTTCGAGGCGCCGCCGATGGACGCGGGCATCCGCGAGGAACTGGCGGCGTTCGTGGAGCGCCGCAAGGCCGAGGGCGGGGCGCCGACGGATTTCTGAGACGGGGGTGAAACCGGGGGCTGTATTGCGTCGGTATTCTGTCGGTATTCCGGCGGTGCGCGTGGGGCCGGTCGGGGGATGAGTATTTGGGGCAAGGTGAAGGGGCAGGTGCCGTCCGGGAGCGGGCCGTTCGGATCGGCTACCGAGGGGGCTGCCGCGCCGGGTAATGCGCCTGTGCTCATCCCACCGCCCTTCCATCCAGCCACCGCCGGCAGGCCGCGTCCACGGCGCGGTGCAGCAGGAGCGTGAACACCGCCAGCACGATGAGGGCGGCGAACATGAGGTCGATCTTGGCGCGACCGTTGGCGAGCAGCATCAGGTAGCCCAGCCCCTTGGAGGCCCCCACCCATTCGCCGATGATCGCGCCGATGGGGGCGTAGACCGCCGCCAGCCGCAGCCCCGAGGCGAAACCGGGCCATGCGGCGGGGACGCGGATGTGCCACATGAGCCGCGCGCGCGACGCGCCCATGACGCGGCCCATGTCGAGCCAGGGCTGCGGCGTGCGCATCAGTGCGTCGAAAAAGGACGAGGTGACCGGGAAATAGATGATCAGCAGCGCCATCGCGACCTTGGACCACAGGCCATAGCCCAGCCAGAGGGTCAGGATCGGGGCGAGGGCGAAGACCGGGATTGCCTGGCTGAAAACCATCATCGGGCGGATCAGCCCGCGCGCCAGCGGCGAGGCGGCAAGGCCGATGGCCGAAAGCCCGCCGAGGATCGCCCCCAATGCCAGCCCGATCAGCACCTCGGCGATGGTGATGCCCGCGTGCTCGAGCAACAGGGCGCGGCTGGCCCACAGGGTCTCGGCCACGCGGGCAGGACCGGGCAGGATGAAGGGCGGGAGTGCGGCCAGCACCACCAGCGCCTGCCAGAGCGCCAGCGCCAGCGCGGTGGAGGCGGCGATGGCGGCGAGGCGGCTCATGGATCGGGATAGCCTGCGAGGGCGGCGTCGAAGAAGGCGCGCTCCAGCCGGGTGGCATGGGTGAAGGTGGCCTCGACCGCGCGCTGGTCCTCGGGTGAGAGGCCGGGCCAGACCGCATCCAGCTGGCCGCGCAGGTAGGCCACGACGGACTCGAAGCTGTCGCCGCTGTGCAGGGTGATCCATTCGCCGAACCAGAAGGGCAGGTCGTCTGCCTTGTCGGCATGGGGCGTGGCCCAGTCGAGATAGGACCATTCGGCGACCACCAGCACCGCGAGCATCTGCGCGTAGCGGCCCGATTGCGCGGCCTCGCGCATCAGGGTCTGGAACTCTGCCGTCACGGGATGGGCCGGGGCGGGCGGCTCTGCCTGGCCGCCCAGGGCCTCGATGGCGCGCAGGAAATAGGTGTTTTCGGGGCCGGAGATCAGGCCGAGGAACTGCGCCGCCGGGATCGCGTCGGGCAGGGTGGGGGCATGGGCGATGGCCGAGGCCAGAAGCCGCACGAAGCCCTCGATGAAGAGATAATCCTGCCGCAGATAGGCCAGCATGCGGGCCTCTGGCAGGGTGCCCGCCGCCAGTTGATCGGTGAAGGCGTGGCGGGTGGCGGCCTGCCAGTCCTCGGCGCAGAGCGATTGCAGGTGATCGGTGGGGCGCATCGGGGGCTCCTTTCAGGCGGGGGCGCGCAGGCGGGCGAGAAGGCGGCCCTGCACGGCGAGGGTTTCGGGATCGTCCACCGGACGGGGCACGGGGGCGGCGGGGGGTGCCACGGTCTCGATCCCGCCCGCTGTCAGGATGTGGATGGCATGGCCCATGCGCGCGGCCTCGCCCGGATCGTGCGTGACCATCAGCACCGTGCGCCCCAAAAGGTGATGCGCGCCCAGTTCCTGCATTTGCGCGCGGGTGCCCGCGTCGAGCGCCGAGAACGGCTCGTCGAGCAGGACGAGGGGGCGATCCTCCATCAGCGTGCGCGCGAGTGCGGCGCGCTGCCGCTGTCCACCGGAAAGCGCGTGGGGCCGCTTGTGGGCGTGATCGGAGAGCCCGGTGCGGGCGAGGATGTCGCGGGCGCGGGCCGCGTCGGGCCGCGTGCCGCGCAGCCGTGCGCCGAGCGTGACATTGGCGGTGACGTCGAGCCAGGGCAGGAGATCGGCCCCCTGCGCCATCAGCGCCACGCGCCCCGCGAGCGGCGCGCCGTCAGAGGCCGCGATGGTGCCCTCGAAACGGGTCACCTCGTCGGTGCCCGCGACGAGCCGCAGGAGGGTGGTCTTGCCCACGCCCGAGGGGCCGAGCAGGCAGGTGATGCGCCCCGCCGCCGCCTCGAGCCGCACCGGGCCGAACAGCGGCGCGCCGCCGATCCGGGCGGTGCCGTCGAGAAGAAGCGCGGGCGGCATGGCGGCGGGCATGGCCGGTCCTTCGATGGGGCGGGGGCGGGACGGGGCAGGCCGCATGCCCCGGGTCTCCGTTCCCTCCGCCGGTGCGAGCCGGGTCAGGTTCGATGGGTTGGCGCGGCCTCTCAGCCCCTCGCGGGGCACCCCAACGGATGACCGTGGTGGTAGCAGGCGTCCGGAGCGCTGACAAGCGGCGGGGATTCAGGGAATCTTAAGGCCTGGTTGCCAGGCTGCGCGCATCCGCAGGGAGAGGGCGATGAACGGGCTGATCAATCGCGCGGTCGAGTGTTTCGTCAGGGACGGCTACGGCGATCCCTTCTGGCAGGAGGTGACGGCGGCGCTGGGCCTCGGCGAGGCGGCGTTCGAGCCGCTGATGCCCTGCGAGCGGGAGGTGACGGCGCGGCTGGTCGCGGGGCGCGCGGCGGGCCTCGATGTCGTCGCGCTCGACGCGCCCGCGCTGTTCGACCGGCCAGGCGGGCCGTATGCCGACGCAACGGGGCGGGACTGGCCCGACAATCACCTGCGTTTTGCGGCGTTGTCGCATGCCGCGGCGGCGCTCGCGCAGGGTGCCGACCGCGACTGGCGGCCCGACGTGCTGCACCTGCATGACTGGCAGACCGGGCTCGCGCCGGTCTACCTGCACCAGCGGGCGGGTCCACGGCCCGCAACGGTGCTGACGATCCACAACGTCGCCTTCCAGGGGCTGTTTCCGGCCTCGGTGATCGGTCCGCTTGGGCTCGACCGGTCCGGTTTCGCGCAGGACGGCTACGAGTTCTGGGGCAAGGTGGGCTTTCTCAAGGGCGCGCTGGTCCATGCCGACCGGATCACGACCGTAAGCCC
>CAJXKX010000108.1 GCA_913055965.1 uncultured Roseovarius sp. | reverse complement strand
GCCAGATCCGGGTGTTCCGGCCCGTGAGCGTGGATCAGACCGAGGTCACGATCTACTGCATCGCGCCCAGGGGCGAGGCCCCCGAGGCGCGCGCCCGCCGCATTCGCCAATACGAGGATTTCTTCAACGCCTCGGGCATGGCGACGCCCGACGACACCGAGGAATTCCGCGCCACGCAGCGCGGCTATGCCGGGGCGGCGCATGCGCAATGGAACGACCTGACGCGCGGGGCCACGCAATGGATCAAGGGCCCGGACGAGGATGCCAAGGCGCTCGGGATCAATCCGGTCCTGTCGGGGGCGCGCACCGAGGATGAGGGCCTGTTCGTGATCCAGCACGGCAACTGGTCCGAGCGCATGGCCCGGGCCATCGCCCGCGAACGCGACAGCGCGCCCGGCGCCGCCGTCGCCGCCGAATGAGGAGGAGAAGACATGAGCACCGCAACACTTGACCGCACCGAGGCTCGGACGACGATGAGCTTTGACGAGCTCCAGGCGTTTCTCTTTGCCGAGGCCCGCGCGCTCGATGATCGCGACTGGGATACCTGGCTGGGCTTTTACCACAAGGACTGCCCGTTCTGGATGCCCGCCTGGGACGATTACGACACGCTGACGGAAGATCCGCAGAACGAGATGTCGCTGATGTATTACCCCAACAAGCAGGGGATCGAGGACCGCGTGTTCCGCATCAAGACCGACCGGTCTTCGGCCACGTCGCTGCCCGAGCCGCGCACCAACCATTACCTGTCGGGGATCGAGGTGCTGGCGCGCGAGGGCAGCACGATCCGGCTGCGCTTCAACTGGCAGACGCTGAGCTATCGCTACGGGCAGACCGACCAGCATTGGGGGACGTCGTTCTACACCATCGACACCAGCGGGCCGAAGCCGCTCATCACCGACAAGAAGGTGGTTCTGAAGAACGATCACATCCACCACGTGATCGACGTCTACCACATCTGACCCCGGCCAAACCGGGAGCCTGAAGACCCCCGCGCACCGGCATTCGGTGCGCGGCCAAGGGAGGAGCATACCATGACGACCTATACCGTTGCCCTGAATTTCGAAGATGGCGTCACCCGCGTCATCCAGTGCGATGACGACGAGAAGGTGACCGACGCGGCCTTTCGCCAGAAGATCAACCTGCCGATGGATTGCCGCGACGGGGTGTGCGGCACCTGCAAGTGCTTCGTCGAGAAGGGCGAATACGAGCTGGAATTCTACATGGACGAGTCGATGAGCGAGGAGGAGGCCGCAGAGGGCTATGCGCTCACCTGCCAGATGACCCCGGAAAGCGATTGCGTCGTCCGGGTGCCCGCGTCATCCGCCCTCTGCAAGACCGCGCCGGAGACGGTCGAGGGGGAGGTTCTGGGGGTGGAGCGGCTGTCGGAGACCTCCTTTGGCCTGCGGGTGAAACTGGCCAGGCCCATGGGCTTCTTGCCGGGGCAATACGTCAATCTCACGGTGCCCGGCACCGACACGCACCGCTCCTATTCCTTCTCATCCGCGCCGGGCCAGCAGGAGGCGCGTTTCCTGATCCGCAACCTGCCCGGCGGGGCGATGAGCAGCTATCTGGCCGAGCGTGCGACGCCCGGTGATACGATGACGCTGACCGGCCCGATGGGGGCGTTTTACCTGCGGCCCATCGCGCGCCCGCAGCTGTGGCTGGCAGGGGGCACGGGCCTTGCGCCGTTCCTGTCGATGCTCGAGCAGGTGGCGGAGCAGGGCGCGGATCAGCCGATCACGCTCTATTATGCCGTGACCCGCGCCGCCGATCTGGTGGAACTGGAGCGAGTGCGGGCGCTGGCCGACAGGATCGGCACCGTCGAGGTCATCACCATTCTTGCGGCGGCCGAGGAGCCGCACGAGCGCAAGGGCTTCGTGACCGATCACGTGACGGCCGACGACCTGAACGGCGGGGATTGCGACGTTTATCTCTGCGGCCCGCCGCCGATGGTGGACGCGGTGCGCGCGCATTTCGCCAAGCTGGGCGTGGAGCCTGCGAATTTCCACTTCGAGAAGTTCAACCCGACCGAAGAAAAGGCCGCAGCGGCATGACCCGCCGGTTCGAGGACAAGGTGATGGTCGTCACCGGCGCCGCGCAGGGTATCGGCCGCCGGGTGGCCGAACGCGCGGCCGCCGAGGGGGCAAAGGTGCTGGTCGTGGACCGCTCCGAGCATCGCGACGCGGTGGTCGCGGCAATCCGCGAGGCGGGCGGCGTGGCCGAGGCGATCGGGGCCGATCTCGAGACCTGGGAGGGCTGCGCGGCGGCGATGGCTGCGGCGGTCGAGACCTGGGCCCGGATCGACATCGTGATCAACAACGTGGGCGGCACGATCTGGGCCAAGCCATTTGCGCATTACGCGCCCGATCAGATCGACGCCGAGGTGCGCCGCTCGCTGTTCCCGACGCTCTACTGTTGCCGGGCGGCGCTGGATCACATGCTGCCGCGCGGCGCGGGCGTGATCGTCAACGTCTCGTCCATCGCGACGCGGGGCCTCAACCGTGTGCCCTATGCGGCGGCCAAGGGGGGCGTCAACGCGATCACCGCGAGTCTGGCCTGGGAAGTGGCCGAACAGGGCATCCGCGTGGTGGCCACCGCGCCGGGGGGCACCGAGGCCCCGCCGCGCGTGGTGCCGCGCACCCTGAACGCGGCGGAGGAACAGCGCGAGGACTGGTACAAGACCATCGTCGATCAGACGATCCAGTCCTCTTTCATGAAACGCTACGGAACGCTCGACGAGCAGGCAGGACCGATCCTGTTCCTGGCGTCGGACGAGGCCTCTTACATGACCGGCGTCACGGTGCCGGTGGGCGGGGGCGATCTTGGATAGGTCCTGAGGAGGGGCCTGAACACCAACAGGAGGAACTACACGATGAAACGCGCAATCCTGGCGGCCCTCGGGCTCGCCACCGGCCTTGCTGTGCCTGCGAGTGCCGAAGAAGAGATCAAGGTCGGGCTGCTCTTGCCCTTCTCGGGCGTCTATGCCGCCCTCGGCAACGATATCGAGGCCGGTTTCACCACCGCGCTCGAACAGTTCGGGGCCGATGCCCCGGCGACGTTCGAGATCGTCCGCGAGGATACCGAGGTCAAGCCGCCGGTGGCGCTTGGCAAGGCCAAGAAGCTGATCCTGCAAGACAAGGTCGACGTCATGGCCGGTATCGTCAGTTCCGGCGTGCTGGGTGCTGTGCGCGACATGGTGCACGGCGCGGGCGTGCCGCTCATCGTGGCCAATGCGGGCAATGACGACGCAACCGGCACGGCCTGTTCGCCCTATATCACGCGCATGTCGTTCTCCAACGGGCAGGTCAATCGCCCGATGGGGCAGTGGATGTACGATCAGGGCATCCGCAAGGTCTATACGCTGGCGCCCGACTATGCTGCGGGCCGTCAGATGATCGACGGCTTCGTGCAGACCTTCACCGCCGCGGGCGGCGAGATCGTCGGGCAGGACTTCACCCCCTTCCAGAAGACGCAGGATTTCGGCCCCTACATGGCGCAGGCCAAGTCGAGCGGCGCCGAGGCGGTGTTCGTGTTCTACGCGGGCGGCGAGGCGATTTCCTTCGTCAAGCAATATGACAGCTTCGGGCTCAAGGCCGAACTGCCGCTTTACGGTTCGGGCTTTCTGACCTCGCCGCTTTACGTCAACGCGCAGGGGCCTGCCGCCGAGGGCGTGATCACCGCGCTGCATTACGTGCCCACCATCGACAGCCCCGCGAATGCGAAATTCGTCGCGGCGTTCCAGGCCAAGACCGGCCGCATCCCGTCGGAATTCGCGGTGCATGGCTATGATGCGGGCCGGGCGCTGGTCGAGGCGGTGAAGGCCGGGGCAACGGATCGCGAGAGCCTTGCCAATGCGCTGCGGCAGGTGCGCTTTGACGGGCCGCGCGGGGCGCTCTCGATCGATCCGGCCACCAACAACATCGTGCAGCCGATCTATGTCTACGAGACGGTCGCGGGCGAGGGCAGCCTCACGCAGAAGGTGCTGGCGCAACTGCCTGCCGAGGCCGACCCCGTGAACGGCTGCGAGATGGCCGCACCCGTCAGCAACTGAACGACACGGCCCGGCCGTATCCCCGGCCGGGCCCCTTCGGGGAGGAGGTTCCGCAATGTCACACGATCTCGGCTTCTGGACGTTGCAGGCGCTCAATGCGCTGCAATTGTCGATGCTGCTCTTTCTGCTGTCCATCGGCCTCACGGTCATCTTCGGGCTGATGCATTTCGTCAATCTCGCGCATGGTTCGCTCTATGCGCTGGGCGCGTATGTCGCGGCCTCGCTGGCGGCGGTGGGCGGCTATTGGGCGGGGTTCTTTCTAGCGCCCGTGGCGGTCGCGGGGGTGGGCATCGTGCTTTATTCCGGGCTGATCCGGCGGATGCGCAAATCGGGGCCGATGGCGCAGGTGCTGGTCACCTTCGGGCTGATCTTTGCGCTGCTTGACCTGACGCGTATCGTCTGGGGCGATCTGGCGCTGGCCATCGAGGTGCCGGCGCTGCTGGACGGGCGCGTGGCGCTCCTGGGGGTCGAATATCCGACCTACCGGCTGTTCGTCATCGCCCTCGGGGCCGCGATCTTTGCCGGTCTGGCCTTTGTCCTGGGGCGCACGCAGATCGGCGCGATGATCCGCGCGGGGGTGGATAATGATGCGATGGCGGCCTGCCTTGGCATCAATGTCGAGCGGCTCTTTTTCATCGTGTTTTGCGTCGGCTGCGCGCTGGCGGGTCTGGCCGGTGCGGTCGCCGCGCCGCTGTTGAGCGTGACGCCGGACATGGGGCTGCAGATCCTCATCCCGACGCTGATCGTGATCGTGATCGGCGGGCTGGGCTCGCTCAGGGGGGCCGTTGCCGGGTCGCTGATCTTTGGTTTCGTGCAGACCTTCGGCGCGGTGCTGGCACCGCAACTGGCGTCTGTCCTGATTTACGCCCTGTTGGCCGCGGTCCTTGTGATCAAGCCGGTGGGCCTCTTTCCGGCGAAAGGATAAGTCGATGTTTCGTCATACCGCTCTTCGCTATACCGCGCTCGTTCTGCTTGCCTCCGGCGCCCTGTTTCAGGCGCTGACGGCGGAGTATTTCGGGCTGGAGATCCTGACCGAAATCCTGATCCTCGCCATGGTGGTTCTGGCGCTCGACATCGTGGCGGGCTTTGGCGGCATGGTGTCGCTGTGCCACGGCGCGCTGATGGGGGTGGGGGCCTACGCCTATGCCATCCTGTCCACCAAGGCGGGCCTCGCGCCCCCGGTGGCCATGGCGGGCGCGATTGCCCTGACCGGGGCCGCCGCCTGGGTGATCGGTGCCGTCTGCGCGCGCAGCCACGGCATCTATTTCATCATGGCGACGCTGGCCTTTGGCCAGATGGCCTATTCCTACGTGTTCGAGGCGCCGATGCTGGGCGGCGATGACGGGCTGGGCGGGATTTCCCGGCTGGACCTGAGCCTGATCGGTGTCGATCTGAACGACAGCCGCAGCTTCGCGCTCTTTTGCCTTGCCCTGCTGGGGGCGGTCTATGGCGCGTCGGTGCTGATCCTGCGCTCGGGGCTGGGGCGGTCGCTGTCGGGGGTGATGCATAACGAGCAGCGGATGCGCGCGCTCGGTCTGACGGTCTGGCGCATCAAGGCGGATGTGTTCGGCCTGTCGGGCATGATCGCGGGGCTGGCGGGGGCGCTGGCGGCGCAGCATATCATGTATATCTCGCCCGGTCTGCTGAGCTGGACCGTGTCGGGCGAGGCGCTGGTCGTCGTCATCCTCGGCGGTCTTGGCACGCTGGTCGGTCCGCTGGTGGGGGCGGCGGCCTTTGTCGTGCTGAAACACGAGCTGAGCGCGGTCACGACCTATTGGCACCTTGTGGTGGGTGTCCTTCTGATCGCCGTGGTGATGAGCCGCGCCAACGGACTCTTTGGCTGGATCGAGGCCCGCTGGGGCGTCTGGATCGAACGGCGCGTGGCCGATGCCACGCGCAGGCAAGACCCCGAGGAGGTGCTGACCGATGCTTGAGACACGCAATCTGGACAAGAGTTTCGGCGCGGTCCACGTCACCCGTGATGTGTCGCTGAAGCTGGAGCGCGGCGAGCGCCGCGTGATCCTTGGCCCCAACGGGGCGGGCAAGACGACGCTGTTCAACCTGCTGGTGGGCGAGTTGACGCCCGACAGCGGCTCGGTTCACCTCGCCGGAGAGGATGTCACGGCGCTGCCGGTGGCGCGCCGCGCCCGCCGGGGCCTGTCGCGCAGCTATCAGAAGAACACGCTGTTCGATGGGCTGACGGTTGAGGAAAACCTCGGGCTGGCCGCTGCCGTGCATACCGGCCACGCGACGCGGCTCTGGTCGGACAGCCTGGCCAAGCCGGAGGTGCGCGAGATCGTGGCCGAGGTGGCCGAACAGGTCAACCTGATGCCCTATCTGCATGCGCGCGTGTCCGAGATCAGCTATGGCGTGCGGCGTCAGTTGGAGGTGGGCGTGGCGCTCGCCACCCGGCCGCTGGTGCTGCTGATGGACGAGCCCACGAGCGGGGTGGGGCCGGAAATGTCGAAAGGCTTTCACGACCTGCTGAACAACCTGCCGCGCGATCTGACGATGCTGATCATCGAGCATGACATGGATCTGGCCTTTGACGTGGCCGACACGATCACCGTGCTGAACTATGGCGAAGTGGTGTTTGACGGACTGCCGGAGGAGGCGCGCGGATCGCGCCTGCTCAGGGACATCTATCTGGGGAGTTGGGAAGATGCTTGAACTGACCGCAATCGAATCCGGATATGGCGAGACGCAGGTGCTTTACGGTCTGTCGCTCGAGGCGAAGAAGGGCCGGGTGCTGGCCATCCTGGGCCGCAACGGCGCGGGGAAATCCACGACGCTCAAGACGATTATGGGGCTGTTGCCCATACGCTCGGGCGCGATCACCTTTGAGGGCAAGCCG
>CAJXKX010000107.1 GCA_913055965.1 uncultured Roseovarius sp. | reverse complement strand
TGTCGAACACCTCGCGCAAGCTTTCCAGCGCCCCCTGGCTCACGGAGAATCCGCCCGCCTTCAGTTCGTCCATCACTTGCGCCACCGCGCGTCCGTCCTGCCCGTAGGCATAGTAGAGCGCGCGCTCGAAATTCGAACTCACCTGGATATCCATCGACGGGCTGATCGTCGGGGCCACACCGTCGGGGCGATATTCGCCGGTGCTCAGGCAGCGGTGCAGGATGTCGTTGCGGTTGGTGGCCACCACCAGCCGCTCGATGGGCAGGCCCATGGCCCGCGCGATATGGCCCGCGAACACATCGCCGAAATTGCCCGTGGGCACGGTGAACGACACCTTGCGATCCGGCGCGCCGAGGCTCACGGCGGAGGTAAAGTAATACACAACCTGCGCCAGCACCCGCGCCCAGTTGATCGAGTTCACGCCCGCCAGCCCCACCGCGTCGCGAAAGGCGAAATCGTTGAACATGTCCTTCACCCGCGCCTGCGCATCGTCGAAATGCCCGTCGATGGCCAGCGCATGCACGTTGCTCTCGCCCGGCGTCGTCATCTGCCGCCGCTGCACCTCGCTGACGCGGCCATGCGGATAGAGGATGAACACATCCACCGCCTCCAGCCCCCGAAACGCCTCGATCGCCGCCGACCCGGTATCGCCGGAGGTCGCGCCGACGATACACACCCGCCGTCCCGAGCGCTTCAGGGACGCCTCGAAAAGCTGCCCGATCAGCTGCATGGCGAAATCCTTGAACGCCAGCGTCGGGCCGTGGAACAACTCCAGCAGGAAATGCCCGCTATCGAGCTGCTTGAGAGGTGCCCGCGCCGCGTGGCCGAACCCCGCATAGGCCCGCGCGATGATCCCGCGGAATTCGTCGTCGGTGAAGGCGTCGCCGATATAGGGCCGCATCACCCGAAACGCCGCCTCCTCATAGCTCACCCCCTCCAGCGCGCGGATCTCCGCGGCGCTCATCTGCGGGATGCGCTCGGGCAGATACAGCCCGCCGTCGCGCGCCAGCCCCGTCAGCATCGCCTCCTCGAAGCTCAGCACCGGGGCCGTCCCCCGCGTCGACACATATCTCATCGCCCTGTCCCCTTGCCGCCGCGCCGCGCGCGCCAGATGAATGCCCCGGTCATCGCCGCCCAGATGACGGCCAGCGAAAACCACGTGATCGCGTATTCCAGGTGATCGTTCGGGATGCCCGCGCTGTCTACCGGCAGGGGCGTCACGCCCTGTTCCGGCGGCGACACCGCCCGCGCCACGATCATCAGCGGCTCGGTCTCCAGTTCTCCGGCCATCTGCGCGATATCCCGCGCGAACCATGTGTTGCCCGCCACGTCGTTCTCGGGGGTCGAACTCAGCCGGTCGTCGGGCCAGTGCAGGTTACCGGTCACCGTCACGGTGCCGCCGCTCGCCGGGATGTCGTCCGCCACCGGGATATAGCCGCGATCGAGCAGAACGCGCCGCCCCCCGGTCTCGAAACCCGAAATCAGCCGATACCCCGCCCCCGCCTGTTTCGTGCTGACCAGCACCCGCAGCGCCCGCGTGCCGATCTCGCCGGTGGCACGCACCGGCAGATAGCGGTCGGCCTCCGCCTCCGGGCTCTCGGGCAGGGGCACCGGATCGGCCGATATCCGCGCCTCGATCTCGGCGAGGATGCCTTCCTTCCATGCCAGCCGGTCAAGCTGCCACTTGCCCAGCCCCAGGAGCACCGCCACACCGGCGATGCCGAAGATCAGCGGCACCAGGACGCTTTTTCCCATGATCCACTCTCAAAAGGAAAATGCGGAGGAGCGATCCCCCCGCATCTTCATCTTGCCAAAAATACTCTCGCGCGACAGGCGATGCTCCGTCAGCCGCCCCAGACGTAGACCGCCGCAAAGAGGAACAGCCAGACCACGTCGACGAAGTGCCAGTACCACGCGGCAGCCTCGAAGCCCACATGCTGCTGCGGCGTGAAATGCCCCTTCATGATCCGCAGCAGGCAGACGAACAGGAAGATCGTGCCGATGATCACATGCGCCCCGTGAAAGCCGGTGGCCATGAAGAAGTTGGCCCCGTAGATATTGCCCGAGAAGCCGAAGGCGGCGTGGCTGTATTCATAGGCCTGGAAGCCGGTGAAGATCACGCCCAGCGCGATGGCGATGATCAGGCCCCATTTCACGTCCTGCCGGTTGTTCTCGTGCACCAGCGCGTGGTGCGCCCAGGTCGCGGCGCAGCCCGAGCACAAGAGGATCAGCGTGTTGATCAGCGGCAGGTGCCAGGGATCGAAGGTTTCGATCCCGGCGGGGGGCCAGACGCCATCGACCATCGGCGATTCCGCGCCCATCGGGTACATGGCATGCTTGAAGAAGCTCCAGAACCACGCGGCAAAGAACATCACCTCGGACATGATGAACATGATGAAGCCGTAGCGCAGCCCGATCCGCACCACCGGCGTGTGGTCGCCGGTCTCGCCCTCGTGGACCACGTCCGCCCACCAGCCGAACATCACGTAGAGCACGCCGACGAACCCGGCGAGGAACATCCACGGACCGCTGTCATGCATCCACAGCACCGCCCCGAACAGCATGACGAACCCCGCCAGCGCGCCGAGCAGCGGCCAGATGGAAGGGGGTAGGATGTGGTAGTCGTGATTCTTGGTATGTGCCATCTCGGTCTCTTCCCTCGTCGCAGGCTCAGTTCAGCCTTGTATCGTCTGTTTCTTCCGGCGCAAGCGCCGCGTGGCTTTCCGGCAGGTCGATCTCGTGGAACGTATAGCCCAGCGTGATCGTGTGGATATACTGCCCCTCGCGGTCGTCCACGATCTCGGGATCGACGTAGAAGGTCACCGGCATCTGCACCCGCTCGCCGGGCTGCAGCACCTGCTCTTCAAAGCAGAAGCAGTCGATCTTGGTAAAGAAACCGCCCGCCTCGTAAGGGGCCACGTTGTAGCTCGCCGATCCGGCGACAACGCGGTCTGTCGGGTTGTAGGCCTCGTAGAAGGCCAGCCCCGTCTCGCCGATGCGGATTTCCATCTCGCGCTCGACCGGCTTGAACTCCCACGGCATGCCGCGCTCGCGGCTCGCGTCGAAACGCACCTTGATGGTCTGGTCGAGGATGTCCTCGCTCGCCACGTCCGACACCCCGGTCACGCCGCCGAACCCGGTGACGCGGCAGAACCAGTCGTAGAACGGCACCGAGGCCCAGGCGAGCCCGCCCATCAGCACCACCACGCCCACGGTCTGCGCGAGGGTTTTCGTCTTGCCGTCCATCGCCATCAGTAGCCCTCCCCCTGCTGCGTGGGCATCCGGAAATCCTCGGTCGAGACCTTGGCCACGGTCAGCCCGAACACCAGCGCCACGAACCCCGCGAGGACAAGCCCCAGCCCGAGATTGCGGCCGAAGCGGCGCTTGTGAAGCTCATGTTCCTCGCGAAAGCTCATGCCCAGCCCCCGAGACCCGCGCCCCGCAACGCCGCCTCGGCGAGGATCGCGGTGAAATGCGCGAAGAGGTACCACAGCGACAGCCGGAAGGCGCGTTTCTCGACGCGGTAATTGTCGGCCTCGGCCATCGCCTCGTCGCGCCGCCAGATCGCCACCGCGTCGCGCAGGAAGAGCGCGTTGAACACCAGTGCCACGGCCAGGTAGACCGGCCCGCCGATCTGCGTGAAGCCCGCCCCCAGCGCCAGCGCCGCCAGCAGCACGGTGTAGACGAGAATATGTATGCGCGTCGCGCGGCGGCCATGCGTCACGGTCAGCATCGGCACGCCCGCGTTGTCGTAATCGCCCCGCATGAACAGCGCCAGCGCCCAGAAATGCGGCGGCGTCCACATGAAGATCAGCGCGAACATCAGCACCGATTCGAGGCTCACCGTGCCCGTCGCCGCCGCCCAGCCGATCATCGGCGGAAACGCCCCGGCGGCCCCGCCGATGACGATGTTCTGCGGCGTCCAGCGCTTGAGCCCGATGGTGTAGATGACGACGTAGAAAAAGATGGTGAACGCCAGGATCGCGGCCGCCAGCGCGTTGGTGGCCAGCCAAAGCATCACCACCGAGAACGCCGCCAGCGTGATCCCGAAGGCGAACGCCTCGTCGCGCGTCACCTTGCCCGCCGGGATGGGCCGCCTTGCGGTGCGCTTCATCACCGCGTCGATATCCGATTCCCACCACATGTTGAGCGCGCCCGCCGCACCCCCGCCCACGGCGATGAACAGGATCGTGGCCAGCGCCTCGACCGGGTGCAGCGCCACCGGCGCGGCCAGCAGGCCCACCAGCGCGGTAAAGACCACCAGCACCATCACCCGCGGCTTCAGCAGCGCGAAGAAATCACCAAAGCCGGCCTCTCCGGGCTGCGCGGTGCTGGCTTGATTGAGGCTCGCGTCGCTCATGTCTCGCTCATCTCGATAGCGGCGGCGCGGGCGGCACGCGCGCGCCGCGTGCCCCGCACCGCCTGTGGGTCAGTCGGCCGAGGCGACCTGCACGGCCCCCGGCAGCGTCGAGGGATCGCCCGCGTATTCCTCGATCGCGCCTTCCAGCCAAGCGGCGTATTCCTCTTCGCTCACCACCTTGACGGTGATCGGCATGTAGGCATGCGCCTGCCCGCAAAGCTCCGAACACTGGCCGAAATAGACGCCTTCCTTCTCGGCCTCGAACCACAGCTGCGCCAGGCGCCCCGGCACCGCGTCCTGCTTCACGCCAAAGGCGGGGATGGTCCAGCTATGGATCACGTCGGCTCCGGTCACGGTCATGACCACGGTCTTGCCAACCGGCACGACGACGGCGGTATCCGTGGCCAGCAGGAACTCGTCGCGGCTGTAGCCCGCCTCGATCAGCTGCGCCTCGACCTCGGGCGTCAGCCGGTTGTCGCCGCCGGTCGCGGGCGCGCCGATCATGTAGCTGTCGAAGGCGAACTCGTGATCGGTGTACTCATAGCCCCAGTACCACTGGTAGCCGGTCACCTTGATGTTGATCTCGCCCTCGGGGATTTCCTGCTGCTTGAACAGGATCGGCAGCGAATTGGCCCCGATGAACACCAGGATCAGGATCGGCACGATGGTCCAGGCGATCTCGATGGGCGTGTTGTGGGTGAATTTCGCCGGGTTCGGGTTGGACCGGCGGTTGTAGCGCACGATCACGAAGGCCAGCAGCGCCACGACGAACAGCGTGATCGCGATGATGATGACGTTGATCGCCCCGTCGAGCCATTGCAGGTCGCGGGCAAGCTCGGTCGCCGCGGGCTGAAAGCCGGTGCCGCCCTGGATGGGCACGCCGACGACCTCCTGCGCGCGGGCGGGAAGAGCGATAAGAGCGGCCATGGCGGCCATGAGGCTGGGGGTAAGTCGCATTGTGCACCCTGGTCGGTTGAAGCGGTTCATGTCTCGGCCCATGCCCGGACGGGCCGGGCGATGGCGGAACGCCGTTGTCTTGGAGACGTGTAAAACCATATTCTGAGCGTGACGACAAGAAAGACCATTGCGGCAAACAGACGCTTTTTTGACATGGGTCAAGCTGCGCCGATCCGTCGCACACCCTCGCATACAGGACCCGACGCCATGACAGACAGCCCCTTCCGCCCCTTCGAGACGCTGCTCGACCGCGATGCGGCGCTGCGGCATCTGCGCGCGGCCACCGATGGCGCCGACGATGGCGAACTGTTCCTCGAACGCCGCCGCGCCGAGGCGCTGAGCTTCGACGACGGGCGGCTGCGCACCGCCAGCTACGATGCGTCCGAGGGGTTCGGCCTGCGCGCGGTGCGCGGCGAGGTGACGGGCTATGCCCATTCCTCGGACATCAGCGCCCCCGCGCTCGCCCGCGCGGTCGAGACCGCGCGCCTCGCCGTGGGCGCGGGCGGGGCCACGCTCGCGGCGGGCCCCGAGCCCACCAACCGCCGCCTTTATACCGACGCCGACCCGATCGCGGGCGCGGGCTTTCCGGTCAAGATCGAGACCCTGCGCGAGATCGACGCCTTCGCCCGCGATCTCGACCCCCGCGTGGTGCAGGTCACCGCCTCGCTCGCCGCCGCGCATCAGGAGGTGGTGATCCTGCGCCCCGACGGGCAGGAGCTGCGCGACACGCGCCCCATGACCCGGCTCACCGTCTCGGTCATCGTCGAGGCGCAGGGCCGCCGCGAACAGGGCAGCGCGGGCGGCGGCGGGCGGCTCGGGATGGACGGGCTGATCGACCCCGCCGACTGGCAGGCGCGGGCGCGCGAGGCGCTGCGCATCGCGCTGGTCAACCTTTCGGCCGAGGACGCGCCCGCGGGCGTGATGGACGTCGTGCTCGGCCCCGGCTGGCCCGGCATCCTGCTGCACGAGGCCATCGGCCACGGGCTCGAGGGCGATTTCAACCGCAAGGGCTCGTCGGCCTTCGCCGGTCTCATGGGCCAGAGGATCGCCGCCCCCGGCGTCACCGTGCTCGACGACGGCACCCTGCCGGACCGGCGCGGCTCGCTCACCTTCGACGACGAGGGCACGCCCTCGCACCGCACCACCCTGATCGAGGACGGCATCCTCACGGGCTACATGCAGGACCGCCAGAATGCCCGCCTGATGGGCGTGGCCCCCACCGGCAACGGCCGCCGCGAGAGCTACGCCCACGCCCCCATGCCGCGCATGACCAACACCTACATGCTGGGCGGCGACGCCACGCCGGGCGATCTCGTCGCGGAGATGAAGGACGGCATCTATGCCGTGGGCTTTGGCGGCGGGCAGGTGGACATCACCAACGGCAAGTTCGTCTTTTCCTGCACCGAGGCGTATCGCGTGAAAAACGGCAAGGTGGGCGCGCCGGTCAAGGGCGCCACCCTGATCGGCGACGGGGCGACGGCGCTGCAGAAGATCCGCGGCCTCGGCAACGACATGGCCCTCGACCCCGGCATGGGCACCTGCGGCAAGCAGGGGCAATGGGTGCCGGTGGGCGTGGGCCAGCCCTCGGTGCTGATCGGCGGGCTGACGGTGGGGGGTTCGGCGGCCTGAGG
>CAJXKX010000106.1 GCA_913055965.1 uncultured Roseovarius sp. | reverse complement strand
CCGCATCGCGATTCGAGCGGAAAAGCGCCAACAGGCGCGCATTGTCGTCGAGCCGCAGCCGCCGCAACTGCCCCCACAGGTGCCAGCCCATCGCCCAGACCCCGCACAGCGCGACCGCCATGGCGACCGGGCGACCGGCAGGCACGGCAAGGATCACCGCCACCATCATCAGGAGCACGCAGGCCACGAGAAACCGCCGCAGCCAGCGCGGGCTGGCCTCGCCAAAGAGCCGCGCGGTGGATTTCACCCCGATGAGCGCATCGTCCTCGGCGTCCTGATGGGCATAGATCGTGTCATAGAACAACGTCCACGCGATCCCCGCCAGGTAAAGCACCACCGCCGGGGCCTCCAGCCGCCCCGAATGCGCCGTCCACGCGAGCAGCGCGCCCCAGTTGAACGCGAGCCCGAGGAATATCTGCGGCCACCAGGTGAACCGCTTGGCAAAGGGATAGACCGCGACCGGCAGGAGCGCGAGCACCCCGAGCGCGATCGCCGCCGCGTTGAACGTAAGCAGGATGGCGAACGCCACCAGCGCCTGCGCGCACATCCACAGCACCGCGCCGCGCCCCCCCACCTGCCCCGACGGGATGGGCCGCGACGCGGTCCGCGCGACCGAGCCGTCGATATGGCGGTCAGTGATGTCGTTCCAGGTGCAGCCCGCGCCGCGCATCAGGAACGCGCCGATGGCGCAGCCCGCGAATATCCACGCGTCATGCCAGCCCGCGCGCCCGTCCGCCACCATCGCCAGAAGCAGCCCCCACCAGCACGGCAGCAGCAAGAGCCACGTCCCGATAGGCCGGTCCGCGCGACTCAGCCTCAGGTATGGACGCGCCGCGGCGGGGGCGCGGCGGTCCACCCAGTTGCCCTTGTAGGCGTCGGCCACGGTGCCTTCGGCCTCTGGCGTCCGGTTTGCTGCGCACATATGCTGCCCCCATGAGTGGATCGCGGATCAGGCTGTATGTAGAGCACCCGCTGGGGCAAGGGCAAACCCTGTCTCTCGACCGCGCGCAGGCGCATTACCTGTTTTCGGTGATGCGGCTCGGGCCGGGCGACGGCGTTGCCGTGTTCAACGGGCGCGATGGCGAATGGCACGCCACCGTCGCCGAGGCGGGCAAGCGCGGCGGCACCCTCACCTGCGCGGCGCAGACCGCGCCACAGCGCGACCCGCCGGACCTGTGGCTGATCTTTGCCCCGATCAAGAAGGCGCGCACCGATTTCATCGTCGAGAAGGCCGCCGAGATGGGGGCCGCACGCATCCTGCCGGTGCAGACCGACTTTACCAATTCCGAACGCATCCGGCAGGACCGCCTGCAGGCCCATGCCGTCGAGGCCGCCGAGCAATGCGGCGGCACCTACGTGCCCGAGGTCTGCGACCTGCAAAAGCTCGACGCGCTGCTCGCGGGCTGGCCCGCAACCCGCCGCCTGATGTTCTGCGACGAGGCGCGGGCAGGCGGGGCCTGTGCCCTGCCCGCCGACGGGCGCGGCCAGCCCTGGGCGGTGCTCATCGGGCCCGAGGGTGGCTTTTCCGAGGCAGAGCGCGCGCGCCTCTCGGCGCTGCCCTTCGCCCATCCGGTGGCGCTCGGGCCGCGCATCCTGCGCGCCGATACCGCCGCCGTGGCCGCCCTCACCCTGTGGCAGACCGCCTGCGGAGACTGGGCATGAGCATCATCCGCCCGCAGGCGCGCGCCGCGATGTGGCGCTGGCGCGAGGTGCTGGCGGGGGCAGGCGTTGCGGCGCTGGGGCTGTGGTGGGTTCTCTACGGTGCCGGGATCGTGCCCTGGCTGGGCTGGCTGCTGATCGCGGCAGCGGTGGCGCTGGTGCTCGCGGGCGTGCAGCGCGGCCGCTTTCGCACCGGCGCGGGCGGGCCGGGCGTGGTGGTGGTGGACGAGGGTCTCATCGCCTATCTCGGCCCGCACGAGGGCGGCGCGGTGGCGCTGTCGGAAATGACCGCGCTTGCGCTCGACGCGCAGGGCGCACCGCGCTGGCGCCTGTCGCAACCCGGCCAGACCGACCTGGAAATCCCCCTCGATGCCGAGGGCGCCGACGCGCTCTTCGATGCCTTCGCCGCGCTGCCGGGCCTGCGCAGCGGGCAGATCGTGGCGGCCATGCACCGCCCCGCACCCGGCCTGCACCTGCTGTGGGAACGTGCGGGGCACGCACGGCCGCGCCCGAGGCTGCATTGACACCCGCCGCGAATGACGCCAACTGTGGCCGCGAACCGAAGCGAAACGACCCGATCAGGAGGCCCGCGCATGTCCATCCCACAATCCGGCGGCGGGCCGATCGAGCGCGACGAGCAACTCACCGAATACCTCGCCAGCGGATGCAAGCCGCGCGACGCGTGGCGCATCGGCACCGAGCACGAGAAATTCGGCTATTGCAAGGACACGCTCCTGCCCATCCCCTACGAGGGACGGCGCAGCGTGCTTGCCGTGCTCGAAGGGCTGCGCGACCTGCACGGCTGGGCCCCGGTCGAGGAGGCGGGCAAGCTCATCGGGCTGGAAAAGGACGGGGCGAATGTCTCGCTCGAACCGGGCGGGCAGCTCGAACTCTCCGGCGCGCCGCTCGAGAATATCCACCAGACCTGCGACGAGGTGAACGAGCATCTCGCCGACGTCAAGGATATCGCCGACAAGGTCGGCGTCGGCTTCATCGGGCTGGGGGCCGCCCCGGTCTGGACGCATGACCAGATGCCGATGATGCCCAAGGGCCGCTACAAGCTGATGGACAGCTACATGCAGAAGGTCGGCACGATGGGCCGCACCATGATGCGCCGCACCTGCACCGTGCAGGTCAATCTCGACTTCGGCTCCGAGGCGGACATGGTGCAGAAATTCCGCGTGGCGCTCGCGCTGCAGCCGGTGGCCACCGCGCTCTTCGCCAATTCCCCGTTTCTCGAAGGCAAGCCCAACGGCCACAAATCCTGGCGGTCCCGCGTCTGGCGCGATCTCGACCCGGACCGCACCGGCATGCTGCCCTTCGTTTTCGAGCCGGGCTTCGGCTTCGAGCAATACGCCGATTACGCGCTCGATGTGCCGATGTATTTCGTCTATCGCGACGGGCAGTATATCGACGCGCTCGGCCAGTCCTTCCGCGATTTTCTCAAGGGCGAACTGCCCGCCCTGCCCGGCGAGAAACCCACGCTCAGCGATTGGGCCGACCACCTCACCACCATCTTTCCCGAGGCGCGGATCAAGAAATTCATGGAGATGCGCGGCGCCGATGGCGGGCCATGGCGCAGGCTCTGCGCGCTGCCCGCGTTCTGGGTGGGGCTGATGTATGACCAGACCGCGCTCGATGCCGCCTGGGACCTGTGCAAGTCCTGGGATGCCGAAACCCGCGAGGGCCTGCGCGTGGCCGCCAGTGTCGACGGGCTTCAGGCGCGGGTCGGCGGCGTCGACATGCACAGCCTCGCGCGCGAGGCGCTCGACATCTCGGAATCAGGTCTCAAGGCCCGCGCCCGTGCCGGTGGCGGGGGCATGATCCCCGACGAGACGCATTTCCTGGGTGCCCTGCGCGAGAGCGTCGAGACGGGCAAGACCCCCGCCGACGAGCTGCTGGAGCACTATCACGGCGACTGGCAGGGCGACCTCAGCCGCATCTACGCCGAATACAGCTACTGAACGCCGCGCGGCAGGGTGCCGCAGGCGCACCTGGCGAAAAAATCGAATTTCCTTGCGTCTGGCGCGCCAAACGGCCCGATTCAGACGCGTTCGGCCTGCAAACCGGGCGATTCCGGGACAATCGTGAGGCGAGTCTCTGCTAGTTTTGGCCACCGGGTTTCGGAAAAGCCCGGAGGACGCAACAGCGAGGGAGTCTACAGATGTCCGATAAATTCGTCGTCGGCTACGACGGCAGCGTGGCGGCGCGGCGTGCGCTCGAGTTCGCGGTCTCGCGGGCCAGGGCGCAGGGCGGCACGATCGTGCTGGCGCATGTGCTCGAATGGTCGCCCTATTCGTTCCTCACGCCTTCCGAACTCGAGGAACGGCACAAGCGCCGCCGCGAGGAAATGGCGCGCGCCGAAGAGGCGGTGCTCGCCCCGGTCGTGGCGGAACTGAACGATAGCGGCGTGCCGGTGGAATCGGTGATCCGCTACGGCAACATCGCCGAAATCCTCGGCAAGATCGCCACCGAACAGAACGCGGTTCAGATCATCGTCGGGCGCGAGGGCTATTCCGCGCTCGAGGCGCGCATCTTCGGCTCGGTCGCCGGAACGCTGGTGCAGACCGCGCCGGTGCCCTGCACCATCGTGCCGTGAGCAAGTCAACAACAGGGACCAGATCAATGAACAAGACCAAATTCTCCGCGGCGCTGGCCGCGGCGGGGCTGGCGCTCGCGGGCGCTCCGGCCTTCGCCCAGGAACAGGCGGCCTCGCTCGACGACCGCGTGAACCAGATTTTCGCCGATTCGACCGGCTGGTTCGTCAGCCTGATCTTCTCGAATTTCCCCGGCACCTCCTTTCCGTGGATCGTGGCCTGGCTCGTGATCGGGGCCACGGTCTTCACGCTCTATTTCGGCTTTGTCCAGTTCCGCGCGGTGGGCCACTCCATCGCGCTGGTCAAGGGCGACTATTCCGATCCCAACGACGCCGGTGAGGTCAGCCACTTCCAGGCGCTCGCAACCGCGCTGTCGGGCACCGTGGGCCTCGGCAACATCGCCGGTGTCGCGGTCGCGGTCAGCATCGGGGGTCCTGGCGCCACGTTCTGGATGATCCTCGCGGGCCTGATGGGCATGGCGTCGAAATTCACCGAATGTACGCTGGGCGTGAAGTACCGCAACGAATACCCCGACGGGCGCGTCTCGGGCGGGCCGATGTACTACCTCTCCAAGGGCTTTGCCGAGCGCGGGCTGCCCGGCGGCAAGCTGCTCGCCGTGCTGTTCTCGATCTTCTGCATCCTGGGCGCACTGGGCGGCGGCAACATGTTCCAGGCCAACCAGGCGCATCAGCAGATCACCGGCGTGGTGGGCGAGTATCCGGGCTGGATCACCGGGCTGGTCTTTGCCGGGCTGGTCTTTGCCGTGATCGTCGGCGGCATCAAGTCCATCGCCCGCGTGACCGAAAAGATCGTGCCCTTCATGGGCATCCTCTACGTCGGCACCGCGCTCATCATCATCGCGATGAACTATCACCTGATCGGCTGGGCCTTCGGGCAGATCTTCGCCGGTGCCTTCACCGGGCTCGGGGTCGCGGGCGGCATGGTCGGCGCGCTGATCCAGGGCTTCAAGCGGGCGGCGTTCTCGAACGAGGCGGGCGTCGGCTCGGCGGCCATCGCGCACTCGGCCGTCAAGACGAAAGAGCCGGTCACCGAGGGCTTCGTCTCGCTGCTCGAGCCGTTCATCGACACGGTGGTGGTCTGCACCATGACCGCGCTGGTGATCATCATCACCCAGCAGCTCGTGACCGATCCGCAGACCGGGCTCTACCTGCTCAACGAGGCGGGCACCGGCGTGCAGACCGTGGGCGGCACCTCGGGCGTGGGCCTCACTTCGGCGGCCTTCGGCAGCGCCATCGGCTGGTTCCCCTATGTGCTCGCCATCGCGGTGATCCTCTTCGCCTTCTCGACGATGATCACCTGGTCCTATTACGGCCTCAAGGCCTGGACCTACCTGTTCGGCGAGGGCGATGCCAAGGAACTGGTGTTCAAGGTGATCTTCTGCGTCTTCGTGGTGATCGGCGCAGCGGCACAGCTTGGCCCGGTGATCGACTTCTCCGACGCGGCGATCTTTGCCATGGCGGTGGTCAACATCATCGGCCTCTACTTCCTGATGCCGATCGTCAAGCGCGAGCTCGACAGCTACATGACGCGGCTGCGCTCGGGCGAGATCAAGAAGTTCAACTGATCGCGACCGCACGCGACGCGCAACGGGAGGGGGCCGCCGGGAAACCGGCGGCCCCTTTCATATCCGGCGAGACTGCATAGGTTCGGGGGCACGACGAAGGACCAGACGAAAGGAAGGCACATCATGGACAAGGAAACCTACGAGAAGAAACTGCAGGCGCAGCTCGACCAGTGGCAGGCCGAGATCGACAAGCTTCAGGCGCAGGCGCGCGAGGCGGCCGCCGACATGCAGGGCAAGTATCACGAGCAGATCCGCGACCTGCGCGAAAGGCGCGACGAGATGGAGCGCGAATACCGCAAGATCGAGGCCGCAAGCGCCGAGGCGTGGCAGGATTTCAAGACCGGTGCCGACAAGGCATGGGACGACATGGCGGCGGCCATGAAAACCGCCTGGGGCCGCTTCGGCTAGGCCACAAGACACCCGTCCGGGCCTGCGCGGCCCGGGCCGGTGCCGAAGGCGGCGATCATCCGGCCTGACGGCGCGTCGTCGCGCGGAATTCCGTCTCGCCCGTCACGGCGAACCGCCCGCCCGGCAGTTTCTGCAGCTTTCCCTCGCGCAACAGCTGCCCGAAAGAGCGCAGCCCGTCCTCGCGCGAAAAGCCGCCCTCGTCGATCTCGCGCAGCTTGCCCATCAGCATCGGCCGCGAAAACTGGCTGCGGCCCTCGACATCGGCGAGATAGGCGGCAGCGGCCTCGAGCAGGTCGGGCAGGCCCTCCGCGCCCCGCTCCTCGGCGAAACCGGCAAAGCCCGTGTCCTGCGCCTCGACCAGTTCTCCCGGCGGCGTGGTGGCCACCCGGCGGGGGCGCACCGGCGGGCGCGCGGTGTCGATACGCTGCTCCGCCACCAGCTTGAGCGGCGCGGGGCGCGGCTCTTCGGGCCGGGTGCTGCGCGGCGCATCGGGGGCGGGAATGGCACGGCGCGGCCGGACCGCCGCGTCGAGATCGCCGCGATAGGGCGACGAATCGATTTTCTTCGCGAGATCGGCCCCGGCGGCCTTTTCCGCGCGGGTCGCGGCGAGGGCGGCGCGCAGGTGCTGGATCGTGTTGCGCCGCCGCACCGAGCCGGGATCGGCCATCTGGCTGTCGGTCTCGTCGAAGATGCGCGACACCTCGGTGCGCTTGCCCGCGGGCTCGGACGTGTCGGCGGGGGGG
>CAJXKX010000105.1 GCA_913055965.1 uncultured Roseovarius sp. | reverse complement strand
AAGCGCCCGCCCGTCCGGGCGGTCGGGCGCTCGCGCGGCGGTGCCTTCGGCACCTTGACTCCGCGCGGGGTGGATGGCGAATGGCAGGAGCAGGCCATGCGCATCAATGCCCGTTTCCGAGAGGCCCCGAGCATGACGCCCCCGGCGCACAGCGCCCCTTAGCCGCCGTTAACTTCCGGCCCGAAGACCGACCATCCGGTGCGCGCCGCCAGCCGTTCCATCGCCTCGGTGCCCAGCCTCGAATTGCCGTAGTGATTGAGCCCCGGCGACCACACCGCCACCGACGCCACCCCCGGCACGATCGACAGGATCCCGCCGCCCACGCCGCTCTTGCCGGGCAGGCCCACGCGAAAGGCATAATCGCCCGACCCGTCATAATGCCCGCAGGTCATCATCAGCGCGTTGATCCGCCGGATGCGCGCTTGCGACACAAGGCGCGGTGCCTGCGGCCCGCCCACCAGAAAGAGTCCGGCATCGGCCAGCTGCGCACAACTCATTTCCACCGCGCATTGGTGGAAATAGGTGCCCAGCGTCATCTCGGGCGGGTTGCGCAGGTTGCCATGCGACCGCAGGTAATGCGCCAGCGCCAGATTGCGGTGCCCGGTTGCCGTCTCGGACGCGGCGACGCGGTCGTTGATATGGATGGCCTCATCCCCCGCCGCTGCCCGGATGAAGCGCAACAGCGCGCCGAGCGCCTCGCGCGGGCTGGCCCCTTCGAGCACGGCATCGGTGGTGACGATGGCACCTGCGTTGATGAACGGGTTGCGCGGGCGGCCCTTTTCCAGCTCCAGAAGCAGCATCGAATCGAAGGCTTGCCCCGACGGCTCGCGCCCGACGCGGCGCCAGAGCCGGTCGCCCAATCGACCAAGCGCCAGCGCCAGCATGAAGAGCTTGGACACCGACTGGATCGAGAAAGGCACGCCCGCATCGCCCGCGGTCAGCGTGGGCTGTCCGGGCCGCGCCACGGCGATGGCGAACTGATCGGGGTCGATGCAGGCCAGTTCGGGGATGTAATCGGCGACCTTGCCGCGCTCGGTCGCGGCGCGCGCCTCCGCCGCGATCTCGTCGAGGATACCCTGCAACGGATCGGCCGCCATTCAGGGGGTCCAGGTCAGGAAATTGGCGATCAGGCGCAGCCCGGTGGCCTGGCTCTTTTCAGGGTGGAACTGCGTGCCGACGATGGTGTCGCGCCCGACAACGGCGGTGACCGGCGCGCCATAATCGGCATGCGCCAGCAGATGCGCCGGATCGTCCACCCGGAAATGATAGGAATGCACGAAATAGGCGTGATCGCCGGTTTCGATCCCGTCGAAAATGGCGTGCGGGCGGTCGATCACCAGATCGTTCCAGCCCATATGCGGCACCTTGAGCGCCGGATCGGCGGGGCGGATCGCCTCGACCGTGCCTCCGATCCAGTCGAAGCCGGCGGTTTCCTGATATTCCATCCCGCGCGTGGCCAGCATCTGCATCCCGATGCAGATGCCCATGAACGGACGACCGCCCCCGATCACCGCCTCCTCGATCGCCTCGTAGACGCCGCGATGATCGTAAAGCTCGGTGCGACAGGCCGGAAACGCCCCGTCGCCCGGCAGCACGATGCGGTCGGCGCGGCGGATCACCTCGGGGTCGGAGGTCACGATCACCTCACCGGCTCCGGTCTCGCGCGCCATGCGCTGAAACGCCTTTTCGGCCGAGTGCAGGTTGCCGCTCTCGTAATCGACGATGGCTGTGGACATGGGTTACAGCGATCCCTTGGTCGAGGGGATCGCATCCGACTTGCGCGCATCGCTTTCCAGCGCCTCGCGCAAGCTGCGCGCCACCGCCTTGAACGCGGCCTCGGCCATGTGGTGGCTGTTGATGCCGTGCAGTGCATCCACGTGCAGCGTGATGCCGCCATGGGTGCTGAACGCCTGAAAGAACTCGCGCACCAGTTCCGTGTCGAACGTGCCGATCTTGGCCGTGGGCAGGTCCATGTTCCACACTACATAGGGCCGCCCCGACAGGTCGAGCGCCGCGCGCACCAGCGCGTCATCCATCGGCAGCAGGCAGGCCCCGTAGCGGCGGATGCCGCGCTTGTCGCCGATGGCGTGGCTCAGCGCCTGACCGAGCGCGATGCCCACATCCTCGACCGTGTGGTGATCGTCGATATGCAGATCGCCCGCGCAGCGCACCGTCATGTCGATCAGCGAATGCCGCGCCAACTGATCCAGCATGTGATCGAAAAAGCCGACGCCGGTCCGGTTGTCATACTGGCCGGTGCCGTCCACCGCGATCTCGACGGTGATGTCGGTCTCTGCGGTCTTTCGCGTGATGGTGGCGTTGCGCATGGGGCCTCCGCTGTTGCCTGGGCGCTCTATACTGCGGCTTGGATCGCAGGCCAAGCGGTTAGGCCGCGACCAACCCGGCGGATCGCCCCATATCTGTCTGGTTCGAGAGAGAAAATGGAGCGGGCGATGAGATTCGAACTCACGACCCTTACCTTGGCAAGGTAATGCTCTACCCCTGAGCTACGCCCGCGTCCTTGGGTGAGGCGTGAGATACAAAGCCTCGCCGGGGGCTGCAAGAGGAAAATTGCAGCGGCGGGGCAGAAATTGCGAAAACCGCCGGAGGCGCGCGGCGCTTGTCTGCCGCCGGGCCGTGGCGCATTCTGCAACGGGTGCAGGAGGCCGGGATGTGGACGGATATCGTGACCGGGCTTGGCGGGGTCGGGCTGTTCCTGCTGGGCATGGAAATCATGACCGAGGCGCTGCGGCAGGTGGCGGGGCGCGGGCTGCGGCAGTCGCTGGTGCGGCTCACGGCCTCGCCCCTGCGCGGTGTGGCGACGGGGGCGGCGGCCACTTCGGTGATCCAGTCCTCGACCGCCGTGTCGCTCATTACCATCGGCGCTGTGGGCGCGGGGCTCTTGGGCTTTGCGCAGTCGCTGGGCGTGCTCTACGGGGCCAATATCGGCACCACGATGACCGGGTGGATCGTGATGGTCGTGGGGCTGAAGCTCAAGCTGGGGACGCTGGCGCTGCCGCTGCTGTTTGCCGCCGCGCTGATGATCCTGCTGGGCCGCGACGGCGTGGCGCGGGTGGGGCGGGGCCTGGCCGGGTTCTGCCTGCTGTTCGTCGGGCTGGACATGATGCAGGCGGCGACCGGGGGGCTTGGCGCATGGCTTTCGCCTGAGGTGCTGCCGGGCGATGGCTGGGGCGGGCGGCTGTTGCTGGTGCTGATCGGGGCGGGGATCGTGGCGCTGATCCAGTCCTCCTCGACGGGGCTGGCGCTGGTTCTGGTGCTCCTGGGGGCGGGGGCGCTGGGCTTCGCGCAGGCGGCGGCGCTGGTGATCGGGTTCAACATGGGCACCACGGCGACGGGCCTGCTGGCGGCGCTGGGCGGCGGGCGCGCGATGCGGATGACGGCGCTGGCCAATCTCTTGTTCAACATCGGCACGGCGGTTCTGGCCTTTCCGCTGCTCGACCTGGTCGCGCCGCTGCTGCACGGCACGCGGATGGGGGCGGATGACCAGACCGCGCTGGTGCTGTTTCACACCGGGTTCAACCTGCTCGGCGCGGCGGTGTTCCTGCCGCTGACGCAGCGCTTCGCCGCGCTGGTGGAATGGCTGGTGCCGGAGCGCCCGGTACCGCTGGCCGCGGGGCTGGACCGGCGGCTGCTGGCCGACGAGGGGGCGGCGCTCGATGCCGCGCAGGCGGTGGCCGACCGGCTGAGGCGCAAGCTGTTTTCGGCGCTCGCGCAGGCGCTGGGGCCCGAGGGCGACCTGCGGGCGCTCTCGTCGGTCACGGTGCAGGGCCACGAGGCGGTGGCCGCGCTCGGCACGTTCCTGTCGCAGGTACGCATCGCACCGGACCGGGGCCACGAGGCCGCGAGCCATGCCGCGCTCTTGCATCAGGTCGACCATTTCCAGCGGCTGCTGGAGCGCTGCGCGCAGCGCGACCGGCTGGCAACCCTGCGGCAGGAGGCGCGGCTGGCCCGCGAGGTGGCGGCGGTCGCCGCCGCGCTGCGGGCGGACCGGGTGCATGCGCGGCTGGCGGACCTGATCGCCCGGCGCGGCCACGGCTATCGCCGGGGCGTGCTTTTGCAGGAGCATGCGGGCCTCGTGCCGGTGGCCGAGGTGTTCGAGCGCACCGACGCGCTGCGCTGGCTGGTGCGGGTGACGCATCACGCCGCGCGGTTGACGGCCCATGCCCGGGAGGGGCGATAACGGTTCCCCCGGCGGTCTTGGGGAGAGGAAGACGCCGGGGGAGGGCGGCCCCTCTCAGAGGTTGCCGCGCGAGAGCTCACCCGCGATGTGCTCCGCCTGCCGGATGGCAAGCGCCACGATGGTGAGCGTCGGGTTCTCGGCTGCGCCGGTGGTGAATTGCGACCCGTCCGAGACGAAGAGATTGGCGATGTCGTGGGTCTGGCCCCACTTGTTCACCACCCCGTCGCGCGGGTTTTCCGACATCCGGTTGGTCCCGAGGTTATGCGTCGACGGGTAGGGCGGCGTCGGGAAGGTGCGTGTCGCTCCCACCGCGTCGTAGATCGCGGCCCCCTGCCTGTAGGCGTGGTTGCGCATCGCGATATCGTTGGGGTGATCGTCGAAATGCACGTTCGCCACCGGCAGGCCGTACTGGTCCTTGACCTCGTGGTTGAGGGTGACGCGGTTGGTCTCCTGCGGCATGTCCTCGCCCACGATCCACATGCCGGCCATGTTTTCGTATGAATCGAGCGCGGTGGTGAATTCGCGGCCCCACGATCCGGGATCGAGGAACGCCGCCATGAAGGGCAGGCCGAGCGCCAGCGTTTCCAGCTCGTATCCGCCGACGAAGCCGCGCGAGGGATCGTGGCGCGCCTCGTCCTGGATGATGCCCGCCATGGTGGTGCCGCGCCACATGCGCACCGGCTCCTCGAACACACCATAGACCGAGCCGGTCATGTGCCGCATGTAGTTGCGCCCGACCTGGCCCGAGGAATTGGCAAGCCCGTCAGGGAACATGGACGAGGCGGAGTTGAGCAGCAGGCGGGGCGACTCGAACGAGTTGCCGGCGACGCAGACCGCGCGGGCGCGCTGCATCTGCAAGTTGCCGTCGGCGTCGAAATATTCCACGCCCGTCACCTTGCCGCTGTCGTCGTGCAGGATGCGCGCGACATGCGCCTTTTCGCGCACCTCGAGATTGCCGGTGGCCTCGCCGCGCGGAATATCCGTGTAGGCCGCCGACCATTTCGCGCCCCATTTGCAGCCCTGGAAGCAGAACCCGGTCTGCTGGCATGCCATGCGCCCGTCATATTCCTCGGAGTTGATCGCCATGCGCCCGGTATGGACTTCCTTGTAGCCCAGCTTTTTCGCGCCCGCCTCGAACACCTTGTAATTGTTGCAGCCGGGCAGGGCGGGCATGCCGTTGGTCTGCGTGACGCCCAGCTTCTTCTCGGCCTTGTCGTACCAGGGTGCCATTTCCTCGGCGTCGATGGGCCAGTCCAGAAGGCTTGCGCCCTGCACCGGGCCATAGGTCGTCGCGGCCTTCCATTCATGCGGCTGGAAGCGCAGCGACGCCCCCGCCCAATGGGTCGTGGTGCCGCCCACGGCCTTGACGATCCAGGCAGGCAGCCCCGAAAAGTCCTTGGCGACGCGCCAGTCGCCCGACGTGGTGCGCGGGTCGAGCCAGGCCAGTTGCCCGAAACTTTCCCATTCGTCGTTGATGTAATCCTCGGGCAGGTAGCGCCCGCCCGCTTCCAGCGCCACCACGGACACGCCGCGTTGCGCCAGCTCGTTCGAAAGCACGCCGCCGCCCGCGCCGGTGCCGATGACGACGATCACGCTATCGTCGGTCAGATCAAAAGGTGCAGCCATAGTTTGGGTCCTCCTCAGTTGGCTATGGCTCAGAGCCAGGTGATGTCGTCGAAGCCGCGATTGATGTAGCCGCCCTTGGAATAGGACTCGCCCTCATAGCCAAACAGCGGCCAGACCGCCTTTTGGTTATAAAGGCCGGTCACCAGCCCGCCGCGCACCTGCTGGAAGAACGCGCTGTCCTCGATGCCGCGCAGGATGTCGACGCGGTCGCGCTCCCAGCCGATGCTCAGGTAATCGGCATGGCCCTTGCCCTGCGCCGCCGCGTTCAGCCCGGCGATGCCCGCCTCGACGCCCTCGGCGGCCTCTGGGCTGTCATAGCCCTTGACCGCGATGGCGTAATATTCGTCGCCCAGGTGGTCATGCGGGTAGATGTCGCGCGCCATCTGGATGAGCGTCGCCATGGTCTCGGGCTTGAGCGCGGTGGTCTCCAGCGCCCAGGCGGCATCGGTGGCGGCCACGAAACTGCTGCCGACGACAAAGCTAGCGCCCGCCGCCATGGACCGCGCGAGCAGGTCGCGCCGTGAGAGCCCCTGTCGGGCCTTGGTATCACTCATTGGTTCTCCTCCCGTGAAAGCGGCGCAGCCCTCCCCGGCCACGCCCGTGATCTCATTTGAAACGCCCGCCGCGCTGCAGGACCTCGATTTCATAGCCGTCCGGATCGGCCACGAAAAAGAACTTGCCCACCAGTTTGCCGTCCGGCGCGAATTCGACGATCTTGCGGGGGGCGAGGCCCTCCGCCTCGAACCGCGCATGCTCGGTCTCCAGATCCTCGACCAGAACGGCCAGATGGCCATAGCCGTCGCCCAGGTCATAGGGCTCGGTGCGGCCCTTGTTGACCGTCAGTTCCACCTCGAAAGGGCTTTCGTCATTCGACATGTAGACGAGGGTGAATTTCTCGAAATCCAGCCGGTCGGCCACGTCGAGCCCGAATGCGCGTTTGTAGAAATCAACCGACCGCGCCTCGTCGAGAACGCGAATCATGCTGTGAATGGCTTTGGCCATCATGCCCTCCGGATCGTTGCAGTTGGTCCGGAAAGTTTACCAAAGGGCAGGATGGGCGGGTAGTAAGGGGATACTACAGGAAGGGGTGGGGGGCTTTTGGCCTGAAGCGGTCCTTCAGGCCCTGACACCAATGCGCGGAATCGAGGTGCCGAAGGCACCGCCGCGCAGCGCCCG
>CAJXKX010000104.1 GCA_913055965.1 uncultured Roseovarius sp. | reverse complement strand
TCGCCCTGCTCGGTCAGGCGGATCTGGCCGTTCACCGCGCCGGGCGGCTGCGCGATCCGGGGCGGATGCTGGTGCTGATGCCGATCCAGCGCGCCTATGCGATGCTCACGGACCCGTTCAAGTGACGCGCAAGCGACAGTTGCGCCCCGACGAGATGGCCCTCTGGCAGGAGGTCGCGCGGCGCACCGAGCCGCTTGGCCCGAGGCGCAAGCAGGCGGCGATGACGCCCGCGAAACCGCCGAAATCGCCCGCGCCGGGCGCGCCCGATCCCGCGCCCGTGCCCGCGTTCCGGCTTGGCGAGACCTCCCGCGGGACGGACCCGCGGCATGACGTGCTGCCCGGTATCGCCGAACGGATCGCGGCTGCGCCGGTGGCGATGGACCGCAAGTCGTTCCAGCGGCTCAAGCGCGGCAAGCTGAGCCCCGAGGCCAAGCTCGACCTGCACGGCATGACGCTCGATCAGGCGCATGGTGCGCTGATCGGGTTCATGCTGCGCGCGCATGGCGCGGGCAAGCGGCTGGTGCTGGTGGTTACCGGCAAGGGCAAGGACCGCGATGGCGGCGGGCCGATCCCGGTGCGCCAGGGTGTCTTGCGCCACAACGTGCCGCATTGGCTGCGCGCCGCTCCGCTCGGGCCGCTCGTTCTGCAGGTGACCGAGGCGCATGTGCGCCACGGTGGCGGCGGGGCCTATTACGTCTATCTACGGCGCCGCCGGTAGCGCAGGACGCGCCCGCGCCACGCCGATCATCATCATCGCGGTGGCAAAGGCGAAATAGCCCGCGATGATCACGAACTGCGTCTCGATCCCGAGGCCGAGGTCGATCGCGAGCCCGGTGATCCCCGGCCCGATGGCCGAGCCGAGCACCATGATCGCCGCCGCCATCGCCTTGATCGACCCCATGTTGGCGCTGCCGTAGAACTCGGCCCAGAAGGCATTGGGCACAACGCTGTTGGCGCCCGTCGTCAGGGCCAGCATGACGAAACCCGCGATCAGCATCCACGGCCCGTCCGAGGCGGCGAAGAACAGGAAGGCGGCGATCATCGGGATCTGGATGAACGGCAGCACCCGTGGCGTGCCCAGCCGGTCGAGCGCCACCCCGGCCGCCATCATCGCGCCGATGCCCACGGCGGTATAGAGCGGAAACATCGCCACAAGCTCTACATGCGAGACCTGCTTGATCTCGGCGATATGCACCTGGTGAAAGAAGAACGCCGTGTTGAAGGCCGAAGGCCCCAGCAGCGCGGGCACCATGAACCAGAACAGGAAATGCCGCAGGGTCTGCCCGCGCGTCCAGTGCCGTCCCTCCATCCCGAGCGACTGGCTCGATTGCGCCCAGCTTTGCGGCGTGCGCTCGCGCCGCAACAGCAGCAGCAAGAGCGGGATGCCCATGATCGCCAGCGCCGCCGCCACCGCCCACAGGCTGCGCCAGTCGTGCGCTATCAGCAGCGAGGCGAAGGTCAGCGGCAGGATCGCCTCGCCAAGCGCGTTTCCCAACGTCGCCACCGACAGCGCCTTGCCCCGGCTGGCCACGAACCAGCGCGCCATCGCCACGACGGCGAGATGGCTCATCATCCCCTGACCGGTAAAGCGCAGCGCGAACACGATCACCGGCAACAGCCACCACACCGGGTTGAGCGCCATGGCGAGGCAGGCGAGCATCATCGCCAGCAGCACCAGGGGCGCCAGCACGCGCACGCGAAACAGGTCGGTGAGCGCACCCGCCCAGACCATCACCAGCGCCGACGCGGTGGTGCCGAGGCTGTAGATACCGCCCCATTGCCCGTGGCTTAGGTCGAACACGCCACGGATTTCCCCGGCGAAGACCGAGATGAAATAGGTCTGGCCAAAGCTCGACAGGAAGGTGAGCAGCACGCCCGCCGCGAGCCAGGGCGCATTGTCGCGGAGAAATGCGGGAATCGGCATGGGGTTTCGTCGCGCGAAACCCGTGCGAAGGAAAGCGGAAACTGCCCGCGCGGCGGGCCGACCGGTGTCGCCCCTGCCTGCCACGGGTCGTCGCGGGGGCGCGCCGGGGCGGCGAATCTGCTAGTATCCGCAGAACCCGCAATTTCCGGAGGCCCCATGCCGCGCCAGACCAAGCTCATTCTTTGCCCCGTCAACCTGCGCCACGTGAAGGTGGAGTACAACGCCTATACCGAGGCCGTGGAGATGGCGCAGCGGCGGGGGGCCAGGCTCATCATCGCCACCGTCGCGCCCGAGATCGAGCGCAACCTGAACATCTACAATTCAGACACGTATTGGGGCGAGGAGCTCAAGAAATTCGTCGCCGCCCACCCCGCCGAGGGGGTGGATGTGGAACTGATCGTGCGCAAGGGCGCGGTACATCGCCAGATCGTCAAGCTTGCCGACGAGCGAAAGGTCGACCTGATCGTGATGGAATCGGCCAACCCCAAGGTGCAGGATTACCTGCTCGGCACCACGGCGAGCCATGTCGTGACCCATGCCGAATGCTCGGTCTACGTGGTGCGCAGCTAGGCGGGCAGGGTCCCGTCCAGCACGTAGCGCAGGATATCCACCACCTGCGCCGGCTCGCGCGCGACGGCGAGGGCCGCGGCATCCACTTCCTTGAGCGCGTGGTCGTGCTCGGGAGGTTGCAGGATGATCAGCGACTTGCCAAGCGCCGAGGCGTAGCCCGCGTCAAAGGCCGCGTTCCACTGCTTGTACTTGTCGCCGAAGCGGACCACCACGATATCGGCATCGGCGATCCCCTTGCGGGTGCGGATGGCGTTGACCATCGCGCCCTTGTGGTCGTGCCAATACTTGTCCGGCTCCTCGCCGAGGATCGCCACGCCGCAATCGTCGCTCGCCGCGTGATCGGTCACGGGCGCGGAAAACGCCACGTCGAGCCCCTCGGCCCCCGCGATGATCTGCTCGCGCCAATCGGTGTGAATCTCGCCTGACAGATAGACATTCAGCATCGTGTCCTCCTTTCTCAGCCGCGCAGCGTGCCGCCCGTGGCCTTGGTGACCTTCTCGATGATCTTCGCCGAAACCGCCTCGATATCGGCCTCCTTGAGCGTGGTGTCGCGGGGCTGCAGCCGCACCGTCATCGCCAGCGATTTCTTGCCCTCGCCCAGGTTGCCGCCGATGAACTCGTCGAAGATGCGCACATCCTCGATCAGGGTCTTGTCGGCCCCGGCGGCGGCATTGACCAGGGTCAGCGCCTCGACCTCGTGGTCGACGACAAAGGCGAAATCGCGCTCCACCGCCTGAAGGTCGCTGACCCCGAGCGCCCCGCGCGTGGCCGAGGATTTGCGCGGCAGCGGGATCTCTTCGGGGTAGAGCACATAGGCCACGACCGGCCCCTTGACGTCGAGCGCCTGCAGCACTTTCGGGTGCAGTTCGCCGAACACGCCCAGCACCTTCCTGGGGCCGAGGCAGATCATGCCGTGGCGCCCCGGATGCCACCACTCGCCCGCGCCGCGCAGGATCTGCACCTTGGCGGGCGCGCCCATGGCGGCGAGGATCGCCTCGGCATCCGCCTTGGCATCGTAGAGATCGGCCGCGCGGGCGCTGCCATGCACGTCCTTGGGGGCGGCGCGGCCCACCAGAATGCCGCTCACCAGCAGGCTCTGTTGCTCCGGCTCGCCGCCGTGAAAGGCGTGGCCCACCTCGAACAGCGCCAGATCCATGATCCCGCGCGCCTGGTTGCGTGCCGCCGCCTGCAGCAGGCCCGGCAGAAGCGCGGGCCGCAGGTGGCTCATCTCGGAACTGATCGGGTTGGCGAGTTGCGTGGCCTCGCCGCCGCCACCGAACAGCGCCGCCGCCTCGTGGTCGATGAAGCTGTAGGTGACGCATTCGTTATAGCCGAGCGCCGCCGCGCTGCGCCGTGCCATCTGCGCGCGTTTCTGCATCGGGCTGAGGATCGGCTTGGGCACGCCGGGCTGCACCCGGGCCATCGGCCGCCCCTGCAACCTGGTCAGAGAGGCGATCCGCGCGACCTCCTCGACAAGGTCCGCCTCGCCCAGGATGTCGGGACGCCAGCTTGGCACATGGGCCATGTTGCCCTCGAGCCGGAAGCCGAGCGCCGTCAGCGTCTGGCGCTGATCGCTCTCGGGGATGTCCATGCCGACCAGCGAGCGCACCCGCGCGGGGTCGAGCCGGTAGGCGCGGGCGGTATCGGGCACCTTGCCCGCCACCACGCGGTTCGACGGCACGCCGCCGCACAGATCGAGGATCATCTGCGTCGCGAGATCGAGCGCCTCGTGGTTGAAGGCCGGATCGATGCCGCGCTCGTTGCGATAGCGCGCGTCGGAATTGATCTTGAGCGCGCGGCCCGTGGTCGCGATCTGGATATGATCCCAGACCGCCGCCTCGAGAAACACGTTGGCCGTCTCCTCGGTGCAGCCGGTGGCGAGCCCGCCCATGATGCCGCCGATGCTCTCGATGCCCGTGTCGTCCGAGATCACCACCTGACCGGGACCGAAGGTGTATTCCTTCTCGTCGAGGCCGATCAGCGTCTCGCCCCCTCGCGCGCGGTGCACCCTCAAGCCGCCCGCGACCTTGTCGGCGTCGAAGACGTGCAGCGGGCGGTTCTGGTCGTAGGTGAAGAAATTGGTGATATCGACCAGCGCCGAGATCGGGCGCAGCCCGATGGCGCGCAGCCGGTCCTGCAGCCAGGCGGGCGAAGGGCCGTTCCGCACGTCGCGAATGAGCCGCCCGGCGAAGACGTGGCAGCCGCCCTCGGCTGTATCCTCGTCGATGGTGATGCCGATGGGGCAGGTGAACTGCCCTTCGATATTCGCCGTCGGCGCGGGCCGCAGCGTGCCCAGACCCCGCGCCGCGAGATCGCGCGCGATCCCCCGCACGCCAAGCGCGTCGGGGCGGTTGGGCGTGATCGCGATCTCGATCACCGGGTCCACCTTGGCCGGGTCGTTCGCGGCCAGCCAGTCGGTGAATCGCTCGCCGACCTCGCCCGAGGGCAACTCGATGATGCCGTCATGCTCGTCCGACAATTCCATCTCGCGCTCCGAGCACATCATCCCGTGGCTTTCGATGCCGCGGATCTTGCCCACGCCGATGGTCGTGTCGATGCCCGGCACGTAGACGCCGGGCTTGGCGATCACCACGGTGATCCCCTCGCGCGCGTTGGGCGCGCCGCAGATGATCTGCGTCTCGCCCGCATCGGTTGCCACCCGGCAGACCCGCAGCTTGTCGGCATCGGGATGTTTCTCGGCGCTCAGAACCTTGCCGATGGTGAAATCGCGCAGCCGCGCCGCCGGGTCGCTCACATCCTCGACCTCGAGCCCGAGATCGGTCAGGGTTTCGGCGATCTCCTCGACGGTGGCCGTGGTGTCGAGATGTTCCTTGAGCCAGGACAGTGTGAATTTCATGTGTCTTTCCGCCTGCAATGCCGGGTCATCCCGCGCTTTAGCGGATATGGCGGGCATGGAAAACCCCGCTTCGCGGCGGGGTTTTCGCTTGCCTGCGCCCTGGGAGGTGTCAGCTTGTCCAGCGCCCCGAGAAGTCGAAGGCGCTGTCGTAGCCGAACAGCGCCACCGCGCCGCCGGTATGCAGGAAGACCACGCGCTCGCCCTTCTTGAAATGACCCTTGCGGATCAGGTCGATAAAGCCCGCCGCGCCCTTGGCCGAATAGACCGGGTCGAGCAGGATCGCCTCGAGTTCGGCGAACATGCGGATCGCCTCCAGCCCGCTCTCTGTGGGGATGCCATAGCCCTCGCCCACGTAATCGGTATTGGCGACCACGTCCTCGCGCGCCACCACGCCCGCACAGCCCAGCTTTTCCGCCGTCGCACAGGCGAGGTTGTAGACGTTCTCCTCCTGCTTGGGCTTGGGTGCGCGCACCCCGATACCGAGCAGCGGAATCTGCGCGTTCATCGCCTTGAGCCCGGTGATCAGCCCCGCCTGCGTGCCCGCGCTGCCGGTGGCATGCACGATGTGATCCACCTTGAGGCCCCGGTCGTTGAACTGCGCCAGCATCTCGAAGGCGCAGTTGACATAGCCAAGCGCACCCGTGGCGTTCGATCCGCCGCCGGGGATGGTATAGACCTTGCGGCCCTCGGCGCGGAACCGCTCGGCGACCTTTTCCATCTCGGCGTTCATGTCACCGCCGCCGGGGCGTTTCTCGGTGGTGGCCCCGTGCAGGTGATCGAGCAGCACGTTGCCGTTGTGGTTGTAGTTGGCATTGTTCGAGCCGGTCCGGTCCTCGAGCAGGATATGGCAATCCATCCCCAGCTTGGCGGCGAAGGCCGCCGTCTGCCGCGCGTGGTTCGATTGCGTGGCACCTTGCGTCATCACCATGTCGGCGCCCTGCGCCTCGGCCTCGGCCATCAGGAATTCGAGCTTGCGGGTCTTGTTGCCGCCGGTGCTGAGGCCGGTGCAATCGTCGCGCTTGATCCAGATTTCCGGCCCGCCCAGTTCGGCGGTCAGCCGGTCGAGCCGTTCGAGCGGGGTCGGCAGATGGGCGAGGAAATGGCGGGGAAAGCGGGCGAGATGCATGGGAGAACCTCCGGCTAATATGCGATTGCGGGATGTTATGGCGTGACATCCAGGCTGTCCAATGCCAATCCTGACGCAGATCATGCAGGACACGCATTATGCGCCTTGACTGGCTTGACGATATCCTTGCCGTGGCCGATGCGGGATCGCTGGCGCGTGCCGCAGAGTTGCGCCATGTCAGCCAGCCCGCGCTGACGCGCAGGCTGCGCGCCATCGAGGCGGCGCTGGGCGTGCCGCTCTTCGAGCGCCGCCACAAGCCGCTGACGCTCTTGCCCGAGATCGCGCCGCACCTGCCCGCCATGCGAAGCCTCGCAGCGCAACTGCGGCAGTTGCGCGACGGGCTGGCGCAGAGCGGTGGCGCGCGGGGCCTCACCATCGCCTGCCAGCACGCGATCACCACCACCCATTCGCCCGCCATCGTCGCCGCCCTGACCGAGGGGCAGGCCCGCCCGGTGCGCGTGCGCTCGGAGAACCGCGAGGATTGCCTGCTGCGGCTGCTGGCCGCCGAGGCCGATCTCGCCGTCGTCTACGACGTGCCCCAGATCGCGCCGCTGGCGCTGGGCGTCGCGTTC
>CAJXKX010000103.1 GCA_913055965.1 uncultured Roseovarius sp. | reverse complement strand
CGGGCGTGTACTCCAGCCCGTTGTCGCGCCGGAACTTGGCGCAGATCGCCGCTTTCAACTCGGGGATGCCATCGACGGCCGTGTATTTCGTGCGCCCCTGCTCGATCGCGCGGATGCCCGCGGCGGCGATATGCGGCGGCGTCGGGAAATCCGGCTCGCCCGCGCCCAGCCCGATCACGTCGCGCCCCGCGGCCTTCAGCTCCTGCGCCTTGGTGGTGACGGCGATGGTGGGCGAGGGCTTGACGCGCGCAAGCGTCGCGGAGAGGCGTGACATGGTCGGCTCCGGTTTGAATTCACATCCCAAATCTCTTAGGCTGCGCCCGAGTTCCGTTCAAGGACGATAACCGGAAAGGAAGACCATGACCACCGAGCAAGACGATAGCTGGTTCGACCCCGAGGCGACCACCTTCGGGGACCGTGTCGCGGGCGCGCGCGAGCGCGCGGGCATGAGCCAGAGCGAGCTGGCCAAGCGGCTCGGTGTGAAGCTCAAGACCCTCAAGGGCTGGGAAGACGACCTGTCCGAGCCGCGCGCCAACAAGCTGTCGATGATGGCGGGGCTGCTGAACGTGTCGCTGCTGTGGCTGCTCTCGGGCGAGGGCGACGGCCCGGACGCGCCCACCATGGGCGAACTGGAGCCCGACATCACCGGGCTTCTGACCGAGATCCGCGACATCCGCACGCAGATCGCCTATTCCACCGACCGGCTGGGACGGCTGGAGAAGACCCTGCGCGCGCGGCTGATGGAGCAGGCCGGTGAGTGACGAGCCGCGCGAGCACCGCTTGCGGCGTCTGTCGATGCGCGCCAACCGGCGCGGCATCAAGGAGATGGACATCATCCTCGGGCGTTATGCCGGGGCGCGGCTGGCCATGATGGATGCGGGCGCGCTCGACCTCTTCGATGCGCTGCTGTCGGAGAACGATCACGACCTCTATCAATGGGTGACCGGGCAGAGCGCGCCGCCGGGGCACTATGCGCCGCTCGTCGCGGATATCGCCCAGGTGGCCTGTAGCGGGAAATAGCGCGGATTTTAGACGTCTGCCGCGCGATTTAACCGAATATTGGCGGTTTTGCCGGAGTCTCCCCCGCGAGTTGATCGCGAGGGAGACCGACATGAGCTTTCACCGCCCCCCCGGCCCGCGCCCCGCGCCGGGGGCCTTCATCGCCGGGTATCTCGACGCGCTGTCGCTGGTCGAGCGGCTTCACCGGCTGCTGCTCGACGTGGTCAAGGACGAGTTCGAGCGCGTCGGCATTCTCGAGATCAACGCGGTGCAGGCGCTCCTGCTGTTCAACATCGGCGATCATGAGGTCACGGCGGGCGAACTCAAGTCGCGCGGTTACTACCAGGGCAGCAATGTCAGCTACAATCTCAAGAAGCTGGTGGAGGCGGGCTACATGCACCACCAGCGCTGCGAGGCCGACCGGCGCGCGGTGCGTGTGCGCCTGACGGAAAAGGGGCGCGGCATCCGCGACGTGGTGGCGTCGCTGTTCGAACGCCATGCCGAAGGGCTGCAGGCGCGTGGCGTGCTCGGCTGCGACGGGCTCGACCAGGTGACCGGCGCGCTCAGGCGGGTAGAGCGATACTGGAGCGACCAGATCCGCTATATCTACTGAGCGGGCAGCGCGCCGATGCGGATGTCGCTGATCTCGCGAAACAGCTTGCGCGCCATCGCCCGCTCGAAATCCTCGAACCCGTCGGCCGTCTCGAGAAACGCGCCCGGCCCAAAGAGTACCTCGTCGCGGTAATGGCGCAGGACCTCCTCGTCATGGCCGAGGATCACAAGCCCGTTCACCGTGATGTCGCGGAACGGAAAATGCCGGTAGGCCAGCGCCGGGCCGAAGCCCTGGTTGTTGATCCCGTCGCCCGACACGTCGATCACCCGCCGGGCGCAATCGGGGGCGCGGGTCATCAGCTGCGCGCCGTAGCCGAGCGCAGAGCCGAGCGCGGTCGGGTAGTCGGAGGTCGAGCGCTCCATCGCAGCGAGCGTGGCGGCGGCGCGGGTGATATCGTCATGGCTGCGCAGGTAGCGCCAGTCGAGATGCAGCTTGTGCTGGAAACGCCCGCTCCATTCATAGACCGCGAGCGCCACCTCGCCCTGGCCTTCGAGGATCGCATGGCGGATGTCGGGAGCATCGAGGGCGGCGGCCAAGCCCTTGCTTTGCAGATCATATTCCCGGTCATCGACCGAGGACGACACGTCGAGCGCCAGCACCAGCGCGAGACGGCAGGCCGCCTCGGCGGGGGCGGCGGCCAGCGCCGCCCCGATCGCCGCCCATCTCACCAATGGCCCGTGTTCTCCATGCTGGCCCAGGGCTCTGCCGGGGCGAGCGCGTCGCCCTCCTGCAAGAGTTCCACCGAGATGTTGTCGGGGCTGCGGACAAAGGCCATGCGGCCGTCGCGGGGGGGGCGGTTGATGGTGATGCCGTTGTCCATGAGGTGCTGGCACATCTCGTAGATATTGCCGACCGAATAGGCGAGGTGGCCGAAATGGCGGCTGTCCGAGGGAAGGCCCTCGTCGCCGTCCCAGTTGTACGTAAGCTCCACCGGGCATTCCTCCTGCCCCTCGGGAGCCATGAAAACAAGGGTGAATCGCCCGCCCTCGTTGTCCCAGCGGCGGGTCTCGCGCAGGCCGAGGAGCGAGAAGAATCGCATCGTGGCGTCGAGGTCCTTTACCCGGACCATCGTGTGCAGGTAGCGGATTTTCATGGGCTTTCTCCTGTCGGTATCGCGTCGGTATTTCGTCGGTATCGCGTCGGTCGCGACACCGCCGATGCAGGATAGGGCCTGAGCCGCGCGTGTCGAGGGCAAAGCATGACGGCCCGCCCCCCGATATCGCGCTTGGCCAGGGGCCTGCCCGCAAGATATAGTGGGGCCCGACTCAAACCCCTCCCCGAAAGGTGCCGCCATGCCGCTGACCCCGGAACAACAGGCCGAAATCGACGCGCAGCGCGCCGCGCCGCAGCAGACCCTGCGCGCCACCGCCCCCGGCATGGAGGCGCACCTCTACACCGCGCACCCGGTCTTGGATCACGGCTTCGTGCGGGTGATCGACTACATGGGCGACGACGCGGCGATCTGCCAGGCGGCGCGGGTGTCCTACGGGCGCGGCACCAAGTCGGTGAGCAATGACGAGGGGCTGATCCGGTATCTCATGCGGCACTGGCACTCGACCCCGTTCGAGATGTGCGAGGTCAAGCTGCACGTCAAGCTGCCGGTCTTCGTGGCGCGGCAATGGATCCGGCACCGCACGGCGAACGTGAACGAATACTCGGCGCGCTACTCGATCCTCGACCGCGAGTTCTACATTCCGGCACCGGACGCGCTGGCGGCGCAATCCACGACCAACAACCAGGGGCGCGGCGCGGCGCTGGAAGGGGAGGAGGCCGAGCGCGTGCTGCGGGTGCTGCGCGAGGACGCGATGCGGTGTTATGACCATTACGAGGCGATGATCTCGGATGACGGCCAGCAGGGGCTGGCGCGGGAACTGGCGCGGATGAACCTGCCCGCCAATATCTACACGCAATGGTACTGGAAGGTCGATCTGCACAACCTGCTGCATTTCCTGAGGCTGCGGGCGGATGCGCACGCGCAATACGAAATCCGCGTCTATGCCGAGGCGATCTGCGGGATCGTGGCCGACTGGGTGCCGGCGGCGTATCGCGCCTTCGAGGATTACCGCATGGGGGGAGCGACGCTCTCGGCCACCGCTCTTGATTGCGTGCGGCGGATGGTGAAGGGTGAGGAGGTGACGCAGGAGAATTCCGGCATGTCCAAGGGGGAATGGCGGGAGTTTGTGGGGGTGATTGGTGGGTGAAGTGTTCTTCAATTCCTTCTGGCTTTTCTTGGGTATTGTTGCTGGTGCAGGCATTCAATTCACCTTGAGTTGGATTGTACAGCGACAGCAACGCAGTATGGCAAAAAAACTTTTCCGTGTGGAAACGGAAATTAACCGAAGAGAACTACTAAAACTGACCGAAAGTATTCGTAGAATGAAGGAGCGCTTTATAGCGCGTCAGGTTTCAGAGCAGGATTTCTTCATCGATATGTCTGGGTTCAACTATAGAATTATTGATCCGCTCGTAAACACCGGGCATTTTCATTCACTTTTGGGGGCAGATGGCGTTGCGCAATACTTTCGATTTGCCAATGAGCTAAATATTCAGCGCGCTTCTTGGCTGATGGAGGAACTCAGAAAACAACATGATGACGGAAATTCACTCAATTTTATTGACCGGCTACTTGAGACGAAAATTCCCGAATGGGAAACAAGTCTTTCCTTGGTTGAAGTCAAACTTGGAGCAGGCATTGGCGTTAAATAGAATTTCTTTTGCGCACTGTGCGTCTGGCGTTTGAAAGACCTATAGTCTAGCTGCCAACGCACTACGCTCCCAACCTGCATTCGCACCACGACCATTTTGATCACTTCCCCGACACCACTACTGCCAGGTGGTGTCTCCCTCCACCCGTCACCCCCCGCGCGGAACAAGGCGCGCCTTGGCGCGCCGCCGCGCGAGCGCCCGACCGCCCCCTCGGGCGGGCGCTTTTGCAACGGTGCAAACCCGAACAATCGTTGGATGTGCCTGGCACCATAAAGCGCGCCGCACAGCCGGTGCAGCGCCCACCCGGCGGTCGGGCGCTCGCGCGGCTTGGGTGGCGATTTGGCGGACATAAAGTGTGCAGCCCCGGCGTCGGTTCGCCGCGCCGCGGCCCGTCGGTGCCCGGGGCGGGGGCCGCCGGTTCATCCGGTCGCGCCGCCGCGCGCGGCCTGGGGCAGCAGGTAGGGGCACCCGTCGCGCGGCGGGGTGCTGACCGCAAGGTCGCAGCGATAGACCTCGGAGAGCGTGCCGGAGGTCATCACCGCGCCGGGCGGGCCCTGCGCCGCGATGCGCCCCGCCTGCATCAGCACCACCCGGTCGGCGAACATCGCGGTGAGGTTGAGATCGTGCATGACCGCCACCACCCCGCCGCCGCGTGCGGCGAAGTCGCGGGCGAGGCGCATGACGCTGAGTTGATGGCCGATATCGAGGCTGGAGACCGGCTCGTCGAGAAAGAGCCAGTTGGGTCCGTCGGGGCCTGTGGGCTCCCATATCTGGGCGAGCACGCGGGCGAGGTGCACGCGCTGCTGTTCGCCGCCCGAGAGGTCCTGGTACTGGCGGTCGGCCATGTGGCGCAGCCCGACATGATCCAATGCGCGCAGCGGCAGGTCGGGCCGGTGGGCGAAGCGGCCCGCGCCATGGCCGATGCGCACCACCTCGATCACGGTGAAGGGAAAGGCCAGCCGGGCGGCCTGCGGCAGCACGCCCCGGCGCGGGGCGAGGGCCATGGCGTGGCGCGGATGCACGGGCAGGCCGCCCATGGCGATCGTGCCCCGTGCGGCGATCTCGCCGGTCAGGGCGCGCAGGAGCGTGGTCTTGCCCGAACCGTTGGGGCCTGCGATGGCGGTGAGATGGCCCGCGCGGGCGGTGAGGCTGACATCGTGCAGGATGGGCGTGGCGCCGAGGCGCAGCGAGACGTGATCGGCGCGCAGCATCACAGGTCCGCCAGCCCGCGCCGCCGCAGCAAGATCCACAGGAACACCGGCGCGCCGAGCACGGCGGTGACGATGCCGATGGGCAATTCGGCGGGCGCGATGATCAGGCGGCTGAGGATATCGGCCCCCAGAAGCAGGCTTGCGCCGAGAAGGGCGCTGTTGATCAGCAGCGGGCCGTGATCGGGCCCGGTGGCCAATCGCAGCAGATGCGGCACGACGATGCCGACAAAGCCGATGCCGCCCGAGACCGCGACGGCGGCCCCCGTGGCGCCTGCGACGGTGAGGATGGCGAGGGTCTTGGTGCGCTGCACGGGGATGCCCAGATGCAGCGCCGTCGCCTCGCCCAGGGCCAGCCCGTTGAGGCCGCGCCCGAGGGTGGTGGCGGCGAGGAGCGCCAGCGCGATGATCGGCGCGGCGGTGGCGAGTTTCGCCCATGTCGCCCCGGCGAGCGAGCCGAGACCCCAGAAGGTGAGGTCGCGCAATTGCTGATCGTCGGCGGCATGGACCAGCAGGCCGGAAACCGCACCCGCGAGCGCGCCGAGCGCGATGCCCGCGAGCAGCATCGTCGCGACCGAGGTGCGCCCGCCGCGCGTGGCGACCCCGTAGAGCAAGAGCACCGAGGCCCAGCCGCCGAGGAAGGCCGCGAGCGGCACGGTGTAGAGGCCGAGGAGGGACTGGAGCGCCGGGGGCAGCAGCCCGCCCAGCACGATGGCCGTGATCGCGCCCAGGCCCGCGCCCGCGCTGACGCCGACGATGCCGGGATCGGCGAGAGGGTTGCGAAAGAGCCCCTGCATCACCGCGCCCGACACGGCAAGCGCCGCGCCCACGAGCGCGCCCATGGCGATGCGCGGCAGGCGCACCTCCCACAGGATGATGCGGGCGAGGGTGTCGTCCTCTGCGCGGCCGCTCATCAGGCCGAGGAGCGAGACGCCCGACGCGCCGCTTTCAAGGCTGACCGCGCAGATGGCAACGAGCAGCAGCCCGAGCCAGAGATGCGCCTGCCGCGCGGTGGCGCGGCGGTCGCTTGGGTCGGCGTGCATCGGGTCAGCTTGGGTCAGTGTCATCGCGGGCCTGCGTCGTTGCATGGATGGCGCGGTGCAGGTCGCGCGCCGCCTGCGCGGTGCGCGGGCCGAAGCCCAGAAGATAGAGCCCCTGCATGCGGATCACCGCGCCGGTCGTGGCGGCGGGGGTGGTGCGGATCGCGGGCAGGGACAGGAGCACCTCGTCCTCGATGGCGTGATCGCCGCCGCGATCCATCATCAGGATCACGTCGGGCGCGGCACGGCTCACGGCCTCGTCGGTCAGCTGCTTGTAGCCGTCGAAGCCGTCCACGGCGTTGACCGCGCCCGCCATCTCGATGATGCCCGCCGCCTGCGTGCCGGTGCCCCCGGCGAGGATGCGCCCGCCCTGCAGGCTGAGGATGAAGAGCACGCGCCGTGCCTCGCCGGGGGCGATCTGCGCGGTTGCCTTGGCTGTCGCATCGAGCGCGGCGCGGGTCTCGGCGATGAGGGCGTCGGCGCGGTCGGGCAGGCCGAGCGCATGGCCCACCACGGCGATCTTTT
>CAJXKX010000102.1 GCA_913055965.1 uncultured Roseovarius sp. | reverse complement strand
TACCCCACGCTCTCGCGCGATTACCCCGAGGGCTTTGCCGCCGATCCCGCCTATCGCGCGACGCTGCCCGATCTTCAGAACGGCCCCGCGTCGCTGATCCGCGGCACGCGGCAGCAGTTGCAGCATGTGGGCATCTCCAATTTCCGCCTGCCGATCCGCTACCATACCCGCGACAACGGCGATCTCACGCTCGAGACCTCGGTCACCGGCACGGTGAGCCTTGAGGCGGGCAAGAAGGGGATCAACATGTCGCGCATCATGCGCAGCTTCTACAAGCACTCCGAAAAGACCTTCAGCCTCGGGGTGATGGAGGCGGCGCTCGACGACTACCTCACCGATCTCGACAGCGTCGATGCGCGGCTTCAGATGCGGCTCTCCTACCCGATGAAGGTCGAGGCGCTGCGCTCTGGCCTCATGGGCTATCAGTATTACGACATCGCGCTCGAACTGGTCGAGCAGGACGGCGTGCGGCGCAAGCTCATGCATCTCGATTTCGTCTATTCCTCGACCTGCCCGTGTTCGCTGGAACTGAGCGAGCACGCGCGCGCCACGCGCGGACAACTGGCCACGCCGCACTCGCAGCGCTCGGTCGCGCGCCTCTCGGTCGAGGTGGTGGGCAGCGACCGGCTGTGGTTCGAGGACCTGATCGAACTGGCCCGCCGCGCGGTGCCGACCGAGACGCAGGTGATGGTGAAGCGCGAGGACGAACAGGCCTTCGCCGAGTTGAACGCCGCCAACCCGATCTTCGTCGAGGATGCGGCGCGGCTTTTCTGCGAGCAATTGCTGGCCGAGCCCCGGATCGGCGATTTCCGCGTCGTGGCGAGCCATCAGGAAAGCCTGCACAGTCACGACGCGGTGAGCGTGCTGACCGAGGGCGATACCTTCGCCGCGACCAGCCTCGATCCGCGCCTGTTCCAGACGCTCGTGCACGGCGGCTGAGCGCGCCTGTCCATTTTTCCGGCAGTTTTGCGGCGGTGCGGCGAGATTTCGCCGCACCTTTGCGTTGTGATTTGACCTCACGGCCCCGATGCTGCATTGCAGAAACGGGCGCGTTACGCGCCTGTCACCTGTGTCCTGTAGCAGTGGCACGCCCTGACAAGAAGGAACGTTGACAATGCTTGCACCCGATCTCCCGCTCAAGCTCTCGGCGGCGGGCATCCGCCTGACCGGATACATGATCGAAAGCCAGTTGCGCGTCGCCCGCGTGATGACCGAGGCGGGTCTGCGGGCCACGCCCTTTGCCAAGCGCAGGACGATGCAGGCGGCCCCGGCCACCGAACCCACACCCGCCGCGGCACCGAAACCGGCGCCCAAACCCAAGCCCGCCACTGCGAAGAAACCGGCAGCCGCGCGCAAGGCCGACGCGACCCCCGCCGCCAAACCGGCCAAGGCGAAACCGGCCTCTGCCAAACCGGCGGCGGCAAAGCCCGCGCCTGCCGCGAAACCGGCGCCCGACAAGCCCGCAGCGGCGGCGAAACCGGCCACGGCAAAGCCCGCGCCCAAGCCGAAGGCCGAGACGCCCGCCCCCGCGCCGAAACCCGCTGCGGCCAAGCCCGCTGGGGCGCCCGCGACCGGACCGGCAGAGTCCAAGGCAGAGCCCAAGGCGGCGGCCCCTGCGGCAAAGACCACGGCAGAGGCCCCGAAACCGGCAGCCCCCAAGCCCGACGCGAAACCGGCTGCGGCCGGCGCAGCACAGGCCCCGGCCGCCTCGGCCAAACCCGTCGCCGAGAGCGCGGCCGCACCGAAGCCGCAGGAGGCCCAAGCGGCCGCCAAGCGTCCGCGCGCGCCCTCGACCCCGCCCGCCATGCCCGAACGCAGCGGCACCGGGAACGGCTGACACGCCCCGTGCGCCGGGATGCGCTGCGCGCAACCCGGCCATTCCGATTTGGCGCTCGCGCGGCGCGAGCCTTTGAATTACAACGACATCGGGGAGGAAACGCATCACAATCGTGAGGTTTCCGCATGTCGAACATCGCAACAAACCCATCCGCCGCGCCGCTGCGGGACGCATGGGACCGCTTCGTCGCCGCGCTCGAGCGGGGCTGTGACCGGATGGCGCGCGTTCAGTCGCGGCGTGCCAGCATCGAGGCGCTCGAAGCCAAGTCGGACGCCGAACTGGAACGTCTGGGCATCCCGCGCGACCAGATCGCCTATCACGTGTTCAAGGACCTGTTCTACACCTGAGCACACCAGCCTGAGCGCCGCGAGCGCGAACAGGGCCCGCCGGAGCGTATCCGCCGGGCCCTTTCTCGTGCGGCATCGCGGCAACACCCCGGCACGACCTGCGCCCGGCCCGCGCACCGCGGGCGCGGATGCGCTATGATGCCGCCGGGGAGGGGCCCGTTCGAGCGACGAAAGGGAACCCGATGACCGAGACCGACCTGACCCTGCACCTGCTGCCCGCCACCTGGCGGCGCGACCTCGACCTCTTCATGGCCGAGCGCGCGCCCGGCATGAACGGCTACATGCTGACCCGCGCGCGCCTCGCGAGCGTGGCGCGGCTGCACGCGATGAGCGACGCGGAACTGGCCGCCATGGGCCTCGACCGGCGCGACATCCCCGCCTTCGTGATGGAGGATATCCTGCCCGGCTGAAAGCGTGCGCATCGCGCTTGACACCTTCGCCGCGGGCGGCCAACGCTGCGCGCCATGTTCGACGTGCGCCCCGTGGGATATCTCGTCGGCCTCATGGTGATGGCCATGGGCGCGACAATGGCTCTGCCGCTGCTCGTCGATCTCGCCGAGGGGCGCGAGCATTGGACGGTCTTTGCCGAGAGCCTGATCGTCACCTGCCTCGCGGGCGGGCTGGTGGCGCTGTCGTGCCGCAACGCGATGGGGCAGGGGCTGAGCATCCAGCAGGCCTTTCTGCTGACCACCACGGTCTGGGTGGTGCTGCCGCTCTTTGGCGCGCTGCCCTTCATGCTGGGCGAGACGGGGCTGAGCTTCGTCGATGCGCTGTTCGAATCCATGTCCGGCATGACCACCACCGGCACCACGGTGATCGCGGGGCTCGACGACCTGCCCAAGGGGCTGCTCTTGTGGCGCGGCATCCTGCAATGGCTGGGGGGCCTCGGGATCGTCATCGTGGCGCTGGTGTTCCTGCCCGAGATGCGGGTGGGGGGGATGCAGTTCTTTCGCTCCGAGGGGTTCGACACCTTCGGCAAGGCATTGCCGCGCACCATCGACATCTCGAAGGGGGTGCTCAACGTCTACCTGTTGCTGACGCTCGCCTGCACCTTTGCCTATCTCGGCCTGGGGATGGGGGCGTTCGACGCCACGGTCCATGCGCTCACCACCGTCGCCACCGGCGGCTTCTCGACGCGCGACGCCTCGTTCGCCGCCTTCGGCGCGCCGCTGCAATATGCCTGCATCCTGTTCATGATTCTCGCCACGCTGCCTTTCGTGCGGCTGATGCAGGGGGTGCAGGGGCATTTGCGCCCGCTCTGGCAGGACAGCCAGGTGCGCACTTACCTGCGCTGGACGGGCTATGCCTGCCTGCTCGTCATCGGCTACGAGATCGCCGTGACCGGCCATATCGACGAGGAGGGCGTGCGCGCGCGCCTCTTCAACACCGTCTCGGTGTTCTCCGGCACCGGGTTCGGGGATGGCGACGTCACCGCCTGGGGCAGCTTTCCCTTCGTGATCCTGATCGCCGTGGGGGCGATCGGCGGCTGCACCGGATCGACCGGCTGTTCGATCAAGATCTTTCGCTATCAGCTCATGCTGCGGGCGCTGGGGCAGCAGGCGCGGCGCATCTTTCACCCCTCTTCGGTGATGGTGCTGCGCCACGAGGGGCGCCGCGTCGAGGACGAGGTGCTGCAATCGGTGATGCTGCTCTTTACCGTCTACATCCTTTCGCTGGGGCTGTTTTCGGTGGCGCTGGAACTCACGGGGCTGAGCGTGATCGAGTCGGTCACGGGGGCCTGGACCGCGATCTTCAACATCGGCCCGGCCTTCGGCCCGAGCGTGGGCGCGACCGGCTCGGTGCAGGCATTTCCCGAGACGGCCAAGGCGCTCATGATCGTCGCCATGCTGATGGGGCGGCTGGAAATCCTCGCCGTTCTGGTGCTGCTGCTGCCGCGCTTCTGGCGGCCCTGAGCGGGCCGCCGCGCCGCGTCTCAGTAGATGTCGCGCCCGCCGCGCGTGGCGATATAGGTGGGGCATTCGGGGCGCGCGGTGTTGATGATGAGATACCACACCACCTCGCCCGGTCGGCCCGCGCGGGAATACTGGCAGCCCGAGGGATGGGTCCACCATTGCCCGGCATGGCCCCGCGGCGGCATGACCCGGCTGCTGCCGCCGAATATGGCGGTGGTATAGCCGCCGTCGGCCTGCGGGGGCCGCGCCTGCTGCGCACGGGCATCGGGTGCCATGAGCGGGGTCATGAGGGCAGCGAGGCCGAGCACGGCCAACAGATGCTGTGCGGTCAGATATGGGGCGGTCATGGGGCTGTCTCCGGTTGTGTCCGACAGCCCCAGAACGCGCGTCGCGCGCGGCCCGGACGCGCCCGCCACGTGGCGAAATCGTGGCGTTTGCCGCGAATTATTCCCAACAGCCCACCAGCACGGTGATCGCCCCGGCGCGGTCGGTCAGGGCCTCGCCCGAGAGATCGCCACCCGCCCCGGCAACCACCGGCGTGACCCCCCCGGCGGCCATCACGCGGCGCAGCGCGCCGTTGGCGGCGGCAAAGCTCACGCCCTCGGGCAGGCTGCGTCCGGGCGCTGCATAGGGCACCAGCATGCCCAGCACCGCGCCGCCGCTGTCGAGCACCGGCCCGCCCGCATCCCCGGTCCGGGCCGCGAGCGCCAGCCGCTTGAGATGCGCCTCGCCGTCCAGCCCCTCGAGCCCGGCGAGTTGACCGAAGGTGATCGTGGGGGCCCCCAGAAGGCCCTCGTAGGAATAGCCCGCGACCGCCACGCGCGACAGGACCGGCGGCAGGTCTGCGCGGAACCGCGCGACCGCGGCGGGCGAGAGCGGCGCGCGCGGACGCAGCACCGCAACGCCAAGCCCCTCGTCGAGATGCGCGATCTCGGCCTCGGCAGTGTCGTCGATCGTCACCCGCCCGCAGCCGCGCACCGCCTCGGCGGTGGTCAGCACAGAGCCGCCCGCATCCACGAAAAAGCCCGAGCGCGCACGCTCGGGGCGGCGCAGGTCGAGCCCCGCGACAAGGTCGATGCGCTGTCCTGCCGGGGCCGGGGCGATGGCCTCCAGCGTGCCGGGCAGGGGGGTGAAACTCGCCTCCATCGCCTCGAGCAGCCGGGTGCGGCGGGCCTCGTCTCCGGCGGGCCAGACCAGGGTAAAGCCCTTGATCTCGCGCCCGCGCAGCCACACCCGCGTATGCGAGATCGTGTCCTGCCCGATGCCGGTGAGGGTGAACCCCTCGCGCTCGAGCGCGCGCGGCCCCCTCTGGGGCACGATCTCGAGCGTCTGCATGATGTCATAGAGCGCGGTCATGGTGGCCCGGTCGCCGGGCTGGCTGATCAGCAGCACCTGGGCGGGAAAATCTCCGCGCGGGCCATAATGGGCAAAGGGGGCCTCGTGGCGGTCGAATCCGACCACCGCGAGCGGCAGGTCGATCGCGATCCCGGCCGGCGTGTCGCGCACCGTTTCCAGCCCCAGATCGTCGAGCACCGCGTTGTACTGGCCCAGCAGGGCGGCGCGCTGGCGGGTGGTGAGCACGCCCGTGGCGGGATAGCCGTTGCGCTGTTGCCAGCTGGCCATCGCGGCGCGGGTGCCGCGCCCGAAGGCCGCATCGATCGCGCCGTCGTAATCGCCCGCCCATTGCAGCGCGACCTGCAGGTCGGCGCGCGCCTCGCGGCTCAGCCGCGCCTCGCTGGCGCGTGCCTCGCGCAGCGTCTCGTCGGGAATGGGGTCCGGCTCGGCGGGCGCGGGCGCGGGGGCCGCGTCCTGCAGCGGGTCGGCCGCGGCCTCGACGGGCCAGAACCGCCGCCCGTAATCGGAGGACTCCGCGATATAGCTATCGCGCGCGATCACCCCCTCGCGCAGGTAGACATCGAGCACGCGCTCGGCCTCGTCCTCGCGGTAGGGTCCGAGGCTGATGGCATACCACCCCCGTCCGAGGTCGAACCCGTTCACGTCGGGCAGGCGCTCGGCATAGATGCGGGCGCGCGCGCGCGCCTCGGCAAGGCTCGGCTGCGCCTCGATCTGCACCCAGACCTGCCCCGCGCCGGGGTCCGTCCCCTGCGCCGCGGCCGCGAAGGGCAAGACGAAAACCATGAAACAAAGCGCGGTAATGAAACGCATTCCTGTCTTTCCCGTAGCTGGATTGCGCCGCCATGGCGCCTTGCTCCGGTTCTATCAAACTGCACGGCCATTGCATCTTCTTTCTGCCGCACGCCGTCGCCCCGCATCCGGCCCAAGCCCGATTGACCACGCCCCGCGCCCGGCCTAGGTAGGGCGGGCAATTCCCCGGGGGCCTTTCGCATGACCGACAGCACCGCAAAGCCGCGCAGCTTCCAGGAGATCATCCTCCGGCTTCAGACCTACTGGGCGGGCCGGGGCTGCGCGATGCTGCAACCCTATGACATGGAGGTGGGCGCGGGCACCTTTCACCCCGCCACCACGCTGCGCTCGCTGGGCACCGCGCCCTGGGCCGCGGCCTATGTGCAGCCCTCGCGCCGCCCCACCGACGGGCGCTACGGCGAGAACCCCAACCGCCTGCAACATTACTACCAGTATCAGGTGCTGATAAAGCCCTCGCCGCCCGACCTTCAGGATCTCTATCTCGGCTCGCTCGCCGCCATCGGCATCGACGCCGCCCTGCACGATATCCGCTTTGTCGAGGACGACTGGGAGAGCCCCACGCTGGGCGCATGGGGCCTCGGCTGGGAGGTGTGGTGCGACGGGATGGAAGTGAGCCAGTTCACCTATTTCCAGCAGGTGGGCGGGCATGACTGCCACCCCGTCTCGGGCGAGCTGACCTACGGGCTGGAGCGGCTGGCGATGTACGTGCTGGGCGTCGATCACGTCATGGACATGCCGTTCAACGATCCCGATGCGCCGATCCCGCTAAGCTATGGCGACGTGTTCCGCCAGACCGAAGAGGAATACAGCCGCTGGAATTTCGACGTGGCCGACACCGCCGTGCTGCTGCGCCATTTCGAAGAGGCCGAGGCCCATTG
>CAJXKX010000101.1 GCA_913055965.1 uncultured Roseovarius sp. | reverse complement strand
CGAGCAGCGACTGCGCCGCGACCAGAATGCCCGGCGTGCAGATGCCGCATTGCAGGGCGGCCATCTCGATGAATTTCCGCTGCAGGGGGTGCAGTTGATCGCCCTTGGCCATGCCCTCGATGGTCGCGATGTCGCGGCCCTCGGCCTCGGCTCCCAGCATCAGGCAGGAACAGACGAGGCGGCCGTCGACGGCAACCGAACAGGCCCCGCAATCGCCGGTGCCGCAGCCCTCCTTGGTGCCGGTGAGGCCCAGCCGGTCGCGCAGCACGTCGAGCAGCGTGTCCTCGGGCTCGCACAGGAACTCGGTCTCGTCGCCGTTGATCGTGGTGGTCACATGCAGTTGGCTCATGCCGTCTCTCCTTTCGCGCGCGTGGCCGCGATCACCGCCGCGCGGCGGGCCAGAACGCCCGCCACATGCTTGCGGAAATCCACCGTGCCGCGCTTGTCGTCGATGGGGGTGGCCGCGGCGGAACAGGCCGCCGCCAGGTCGTCGAGCGCCGCCGCGTCGAGCACGCGGCCCGTGATCGCCTGCGCCGCCTCCTCGACCAGCATCACCTTGGGGCCGACCGCGCCAAGCGCCACACGCGCCGCCGTCACGCGGTCCTCTTCGTCGAGGCCGAGCGAGACGCCGCAGCCCACCACCGCGATATCCATCTCGGTGCGCGGGATAAAGCGCAGATAGGCATCGCCCGAGCGCGCGCCGCGCGCGGGCAGCAGGATCGAGGCGATGAATTCACCGCGCGCCAGCGCCGTCTTGCCGGGGCCCTGGGGCACGTCGATGACGGCCAGGTCGCGCACGCCATCGGGGCCCGCGATGCGCGCCACCGCGCCCGCGGCGACCATGGCGGGCACCGAATCGGCGGCCGGCGAGGCATTGCACAGGTTGCCCGCCAGCGTGGCGCGGCCCTGGATCTGCGTCGAGCCGATGAGGCCCGCGGCCTCGACCACGCCGGGCCAGTCGGCGACAAGACCGTCATGCTCGCCCATCTCGGCCCCCGAGACGGCGGCACCGATCCGCCAGCCGCCCGCTTCGGGGCGGATATCCTTCATGCCGTCGATGCGCTTGATATCGACGATCATCTCCGGCTCGATCATTTCCGAGCGCAGCCGCACCAGCAGGTCGGTCCCGCCCGCCAGAACATGCGCGCCCGCGTGGCCCGCAAGGGCGGCGACGGCGTCTTCCACGCTCGAAGGTGCCTCGTATCGCATGGCTTGGTCCTTTCGCTCCTGTCGGCTGCGCGGGGGCTCCGCGCAACCCTCTCGGCGCGACTATCCCGCAAACGCGATCCGGGTGCAAACCGGTTCACGCCACGATCCGGCCCGCAAACGGCAACGAAAAAATCATTTTTCCGCGCTATCCGCAGGCAGGACAAGAACCGGAGACCGCCTTTGCCCAAGCCGCCCATGCCCCGGTCCGCGCCGCCGCGCCATGCCCGCCTGTTCGCGCTCCTGCACCAGCAGGAACTGGCCCGCGCGGCGTCGGCGCGGCTTGCCGCGCGCCCCGCTATCCGCCCCGAGACCGTGGCCCCGCTTGCCCGGCTCTGTGGCCAGAGCCTGCTGCGCGGCCGCGACGGCGGGCACCCGACCGGCTAGAACGCGATCACGCCCGCCTCGGTCACGATCATGTCGAGCGGCTGGTCGGTGGGCTCCAGCGGAAGGTCCCCGGCCTCCTGCGCGGCCCAGGCAAAGCCGATGGCGAGCGTCGGGCGGCGGGCGCGCAGACGCTCGAGCGTGCGGTCGTAGAAGCCGCCGCCATAGCCCAGCCGGCCGCCCGCGCGATCAAAGGCCACCAGCGGCACGATGACGATCTCGGGCTCGATGAAGCGGTCCTCGGCGGGCACCATCGCGCCGAACGGCCCCTCGCGCAGCGCGCAGCCCGGCTCCCACAGCGAGAAATCGAGCGGCAGGCCCGCGCCCGCGATCACCGGCACGGCGACGGGGCCATGCGCGGCGGCCTCGGCCATCGCGGGCAGCGGGTCGATCTCGGTGCGGATCGGCATGTAGCCCGCCAGCGGCACGCCCCGGTAGCCCGCCAGCACCGCCGACAGGTGCGCCGCCGGGGCGGGGTGGCCCGCCGCCTGCGCGGCCTTGCGGCGGGCGAAAGCGGCCTTGCGCGCCGCCGCCTTGGCCTCGGTCAGCGCGCTCACAGCAGCACCACGGAGGCGAGGCCGAGAAAGGCGAAGAACCCCACCACGTCGGTGATCGTGGTGACGAACGGCCCCGAGGCGAGCGCCGGGTCGATCCCGAACCGGTCGAGCGCCATCGGGATGACGATGCCGCCGAGCGCGGCGGCCACCAGCGTGAGCAGCATCGCCACCGCGATCACCAGCGCCAGCAGCGGCACGCCGAACCACAGCCCGACCACGCCCGCCATCACCACGCCGAAGACCGTGCCGTTGGCCCCGCCCACGACCAGTTCGCGCAGGACCATGCGCATGGCGTTGCGTGCCGTCAGGTCGCGGGTGGCAAGCGCGCGCACCGCCACCGTCATGGTCTGGGTGCCCGCGTTGCCGCCCATCGAGGCGACGATCGGCATCAGCACCGCCAGCGCCACCATCTGGTTGATGGTCTCGGCGAATTGCTCGATCACCACCGAGGCGAGGATCGCGGTCAGCAGGTTGACGAAGAGCCACAGCGCCCGGTCGCGGATCGTCTCGGTCAGGCGGCCGGAAAAGCCGCCCTCCTCGCCCACGCCGGCGAGGCGCAGGATATCCTCCTCGTGCTCTTCGTCGAGCACGATCATCGCGTCGTCGATGGTGATCACGCCCACGAGCCGCCCTTCCTCGTCCACCACCGGGGCCGAGATCAGGTGATACTGGTTGAACGCATAGGCGACATCGCCCTCGGCATCGGTCACGGTGAAGGTGTGAAAGGTCTCTTCCACCAGGTCCCGGAGCGCGGTTGCGCGCCGCGCGGCCATGATCCGGCCCAGCGTGACATTGCCCACCGGGTGCAGGCGCGGATCGACCAGGACGATGTGATAGAATTGCTCGGGCAGGTCCTGCGCGGCGCGCATGAAGTCGATCACGTCGCCCACCGTCCAGTGCTCGGGGGCCATGACCACCTCGCGCTGCATCAGGCGGCCGGCGGAATATTCGGGATAGGTCAGCGATTGCAGCACCGCGAGGCGGTCGGCGGCCTCGAGATAGTCGAGAATCGCACCCTGCTGGCGGTCTTCGAGATCCTCGACGAGATCCACCACGTCGTCCGATTCGAGCTCTCGCACAGCCTCGGCCAGCACCTCGGGATGCAGGAGGCCGATCACCTCCTCGCGCAGCGATTCGTCGAGTTCCGACAGGATGTCGCCGTCGAATTCGTTGCCGTAGAGCGCGATCAGCCGCTTGCGGTCGCCGCTGCTGATCTGTTCGAGCAGGTCGGCGATGTCGGCGGCGTGGAGCGGCTCCATCTCGGCCCAGAGACGGGTGTGATCGCCCGCGTCGAGCGAGTCCATGATCCGGGCGATGCGCGCCTCGTTCAACGGGTGGCCCTCGTCGGCGTCGGCCTCGACGGCCTCGGTCCCGGCCTGCGGTTCGTTCTCTGTCTCGGCCATTCCGCCCTCCCTGCAGCCCGCGTGCCCGCCTGTCCCTCCCGTGATTAGCGGGGGGCGGGCGCGAAAACAATCGGCATGCCCGCGCGATCCGCCGCCCTGCCACGGGACAGCGCGCCCGCCTGCCCTATGTGGCGGCAAAACGAGGACAGGAGACCGCCATGACCGACCAGCCCCGCCATCTCTCCGACGCGATCGAGGCGATAGATGCGGCCTTCGGGCCCGGCTACGCGCGCGACAACCCCGCGCTCGTGGCCGCCATGATCCAGAGCGCCACCATCGAGCGGGCGGTGGCGACCGGCTATCGTGCGCATGGCGAGGCACTGGCCGCCGCACGCGAGATCAGCGCCGAGATGGGCGAGACCATCCTCAAGCTCAAGCCGCGCATCTTCGGCTGAGCGGTCAGCAACCGTCGCGGCCCAGCACCATCACCCAGACCGGCCCCGGCCCGCGCACCAGCGCGACCTCGGCGGCGCGCGGATCGAGCAGGTTGCGGCGGTGGCCGGGCGACGCCATCCAGTCGTCCAGCACCGCGCCGGGCGTGACCTGGCCCCGGGCGATATTCTCGGCCACGAAGCAGAAGCCATAGCCGTGCCGGCGCACCCGGTCGCCCACGGTGCTGCCGTCGCGGCCCGTGTGGGAGAACCGGCCGCTGCGCGCCATGTCGCCCGCATGGTCGGCGGCGGCGCGGGTGAGCGCGCCCGACACGGTGAGCGGCGCGCGCCCTGAAGCCGCACGCAGGCCGTTGATCGCGGCCTGTGCGGCGGGGCCGAGATCCTTCACGGCGTCGGCAGCGGCGGGGGCCGCCTGCCCGGCCAGAGCGACGAGGAGCGCGGGGAGGGCGAGCGCCCGCAGCCTCCCGCGCATCACACCACGCGCGACAGGATGGCGAGCGCCGCGTCGTGCTGCGCGCGGCCCGCCGCCGCGATCACCCGTCCGCCGCCATGCGCCGGGCCGCCCTGCCAGTCGGTCACGATGCCGCCCGCCGCCTCGATCACCGCGATGGGGGCCTGGATGTCGTAGGGGGCAAGCCCCGTCTCGACCACGAGGTCGATCTGCCCCGCCGCCACCAGAGCGTAGGCGTAGCAATCGAGCCCGTAGCGCGTGAGCCGCACCTGCCGGGCCAGGTCGGCAAAGGCCGCGGCCTCGGCTCTGGTGTCGAGTTCGGGAAAGGTGGTGAACAGGATCGCCTCGGAGAGCGGCCGGTCGCCGCGCGCCGAGAGCACGCGCCCGCCCAGCGGACCGGTCATCGCCGCATGCCCCTGCCCGCCCTCGAACCGCTCGCCGCCCGCGAGGCCGCGCTGCTCGACTGGGCGCAGCAGTTCACCAGCTCCGCCGAACTCAACACCCTCGCCGCGAGCCTGCGCGACACCGAGGATCTCCCGCCCGAGCTCCGAACCCGCCTGGCCAAGGCACTCACCGAGCACTGGGCGATGATCGACCCCGCCGGCGCGATGGACGCCTTCGCGACCTCCGCGCTGCTGGCAGAGCAAAGCCCCTTCGGCACGCTCAAGCTCGACTACCACAACGACGACCACGGCTTCGACTCCATCGCCCGCAGCAACCCCGGGGCATTCACCCAATGGCTCGATTCCCATCCCGATCTCCTTCTCGACCTTCTCCTCGGAAAAGGCGACTCCGCCGATGCTTCCTCGCTCCTCGCCTCCGCGGGAAGGGATCCGGTGAAGGAAAAATCGGAAGAATGGCACATGGCGAAGCGCGCCAGCCACGCGGCGCTCGTCCGCAATGCACCCCTTGAGGTTCTTTCGCTCATCGAGCGGCATCAGGAGAACGCGGGCGACGCCGCTTCCCGAATCCAGATCAATGGTGAACTGCTCAGCAAGGCGCTGCTCGTCAAGGTCCACCCGCCCCAGGACGTTTGGAACCACCTGAGCGAAGGAATCGAGGCGGCCTTGGGCAGCGGCAGCGGCTTCACCGACAAACTCGCGGAGCAGATCGCCAAAGCGGACACCCGCCCGGCCTCTGAGATCCTTTCCGAACTCCAGACCGGAAATCCCGACTGGAGCACGCCCTACCGCCTCGCCAATCTCGGTCCTGCGCTCACGGATGCGAAGAACGTCATCGCCGAGGGCGACACCGCCGCCGAGGACAAGTGGTGGTCGGACTTCGACACCTACGCCAACCTCATCAACTCCTCCGCCAACGCGGAGGATCCCCGCTACGACGCAACCCGTAGGCAGATGGCCGGACTCGGCGCGAGCGAGGACAAGGAGGCCGGCATCGAATGGGCCAGATCGATCACCGACGACAGGATTCGCTTTCTCGCCGCCGGCGATGTGGCCCTGCGCGCCAAGGGCCTCGAAGGCTACCACCTCGAAGATCGCGATGGAACCTTTGGCTACGAGTTCGAGGGCGGGGGCGGCGTCGGCGGAACAAGCATCCGTGGAACCCAGGTCGAGATCCCGGAAGACGCCTCAGTCGAGGAGATCGTCCGTCTCACCGAGCAAGCGATGGAAGGAGCCGACTTCAGGGATAGGACGGCCCTCATGTCCCGGAGCCGCCCCAACCATAGAATGTCGCTCCACTTCGCTCTCCGCAATCGCCGCGAGAACCCCTGATCCCATCAGAATCCCGAGATGAAATCCTACTCCCTCATCGCTCTCCCGCTGATCGTCGCACTCGTCGTCTGGCAAGGCATCGCTCTCAACAACTTGCGCAGCCAGTCAGCCGACGAAACCGGGCCGTCCCCAACCGCAAACCGCCCGGCCAATACGGAGCGCCGCCACGCCGACCTTCCCCCGCTGCCCGCCGATCCCGCTTCCGCGGACCACCAGCGCGACTTCCTCCGTCAGGTCGCCACGCTCCGCCAACCCATCGACCGCTCGGCCGCCGCCGAGAGCTGGGCCGACTCGCTGACCACGCCCGAGGCCCTCAAGAGCGCCCTCGATGCACTCACCGAAGCCCCGGCAGAGGAACGCGCCGCGCTCATGCGCCAGTTCGGCCCCGCCCTCTTTTCGCAATGGGGTCGCATCGATCCCAAGGGCGGCCTCCTTGAGTGGGCCGGACTCGAACTCGACGACCAGTGGCTGCTCACCGACACCGATCCCTCCCTCCTCACCATGGGTGCCGCCACCGGATCCCCTTTCCCCGAGCCCTTGATCGCCTCGTGGTCGATCAGCGACCCGGACGGTCTTTTCCAGGAACTCACCGGCTCCGACTCCCTCTTCCGTTCGGAACTTGCGCAGCTCGACATCGACCTCGGCGAGGTCTTCCAGCAGTTCGCCGCCCAGCAGGACACGGCCAGCCTCATCGATCGGCTCGACGCTTTTTCCAAAGCCGGCACGGAATCCCCCCCGCTGCCGCCCGGCGCCATGACCTCCTTCGTTTCGAACCAGCTCATCGCCGATCAGGGCGGGGTGAATGCGGCCCTCGCCGCCGCCGAGGCCCTCCCCGAGTCCACCGCCCGCGACCGCATCGTCATGGACCTCACCGCCAGCCAGTTGATGCGCGAGGTCCGCGCCCTCCAGGGCAAGGGCGAGAACGCCGAGGCGCTCGATCCATCCACCAGCCAGGAAATCCTCACGTCCTTCGAACAGGCCAGCCCCGCCGGGCAGGAACAGTTCCTCGCCACCCTCGCCAAGGAGGCACTGGCTTCCTGGGAA
>CAJXKX010000100.1 GCA_913055965.1 uncultured Roseovarius sp. | reverse complement strand
CGGTGATCAGCATCGGCGCGACGACGCCAATTCGCACGGGCATGGCTTTCCTCCCCTTCAACAATGCGCGCAGCCTAGTCCGCCAACCCCGCCCTGCCAATCCGCCCGCGCCATCGCGATGTGGGCGCATAACGATCCCGACTACCTGCTGCACCTGGTGGCACAGGCCGCGCGGTTCGACACCGTGATGATGCATTTCGAGGGGCGCGCGATCAACGCCGCCGATCTGCCTGCGGGGCTGGCCCTCGGTGCCCCGCTCGATGCCGATCCGGTCTCGGTCGCGCTGGTGCCGCACCTCGACCGGATCTACGCGGAAATGGGGCGGCTCTGCGCCGCGCGGAACAACGATCCGCATATCTGGATCAACCCGGAGTTCCATGGTTGGTGGGTCGGGCGCGCCTGCGCCGTCGCGGTCGATGTGCCCACCGGCGCTCTTGCGGGCATCGAGGATTTCATCGCGCGCTTTCACGCCGCCTATCATCCCGAGTACAACGGTGGCGAACCCGTCATTCATCCGCAGCCCGCCGGAATTGCCGCGACAGATGCGGCAGGTCGCTTCGTCGGGTGGCATGCGATCACCATCCTGCGGGTGGCGCGGGATCATGAGGACGAGATGCGGGTCTATTTCTACAATCCCAACAACGATTCCGGGCAGGATTGGGGCGATGGCGCGGTGGTGTCGACCCACGGTTTCGGAGAGCGCTTCGGCGAGGCCTCGCTGCCGTTCGGAACCTTCGCCTCGCGGCTCTACCTGTTTCACGAGAGCGGCATGCGCCTCACGATGGCGAGCAGGCCGCCAAGGGACGTGCTCGAACGCATCGCGCTGCACGTGCGCCGCACATGGGCCGCCGGGCGCGACGAGATCAGCGGAGAAGCCATCTCGCGCCTCGCCGCGACCGAGCCGAGCTGATTGCGGGCCGGGCCGCGCGCGCGACTGGCCCGACCGATCAGGGCCGCTTTGCGCCGCGTCGGCGCATGCGTCTGTCGCTGACGAGATCGCGTGCGCAGAACACCGGACCGGGCAGGAGCGACAGGTGTTGAAGCAAGCCTCTCGGGCCGGGAGGGCGCACGCCCATTCGACGTGCGTGCCACCAGAAGCGGGCGAAATTGGCAAGGGCCCGAAGGCGCAGCAACGGGCGCAAGGGGCATGCGAGCATCGCCTGGTAACAGTGGCAGGCCCCGATTGGCGAGGTCATTCTCTTTTGCAGAATCTGCGCCGAAAGACCGTCGGGCTGATATTCGGCCTCGACCAGAACGTGGTTCGACAGCCATACCCGCCCGGTGCGCCCGAGCCGGTAGAGGAGCGCGGCCTCGGCCAGGAAGTCTTCGCCCGGAAACTCGGGAAAGCGCAGCCCCTTGGACTGGCGCCGAAAGATCAGCGTACTGTCGAACGGCGGCTCCGTGTTCGCGCGCGTGGTATAGCTGACGGCGCGGTCCGGTGTGGAGAAGCGATACTGCCGCGTGGCCTTGGGCACGATCAGTGGCAGGATGGCGGCAAAGACATCCTCTTTTTCTATCCTGTCCAACAGGGACAGCACAGGCGGCAAGGCGGCGCCGCGACACCAGTCGTCGCTGTCGATGATGGCGATCCAGCTGCCCCGGGCCTGCGCAAAGCCGGTGTTGAGGGCGCGATGCTTGCCTCCGTGGGGCTGATGCAGCACGCGCATGGCGACCGGTCCGGGGCGGGCTGTCAATCGGGCCAGTTCCGCGCCCGTGTCATCGGTGGAGCCGTCGTCGATGACGAGCCATTCCACCAGACCGGGATCCACGGGCTGGGCCATGATCGAGGCGTGCAGGCGTCTCAACAGATTGGCGCGGTTCCAACTGGCGGTCAGGATGGTCAGCTGCGGCGCGCGCGTCGCGTCTTGTGTCATCTTCGGCTGGCACGCAGCGCACGCAAAGTCAGCAAGTGCTGGCGGAGCGTCGCGGAGAAAGGAGACGCGGCCCCCTGCACAGTCTGCATCTGACGGTGCCGCGTTCGCAGGAACCACAACCAGAGCCATGGCAGGGCGGGCGGAGCGCTGTCGGCGTCGCGCTCCTTGCGCCAGCGGTCCAGCATGACGTGTCGCGGCGCAAAGACCTTGCGCAGCAGCAACTGCAGACGCGCCAACGCACCGCGCTCTGCCAGATCGGCGGACAACCGAAGCTCTGTGCGGAAGCGACCGTCCTGAAACATCAGGGCAGCGGCCAGATCGCGCGGCAGTGCCATGCGCGCGGGCCTGAAGCCGCGCGCGGCAGGCACATCGGACGGCAGGAGCGACAGGGACAAAGCCAGACCTTCGGCGATGCCCAGCCGCTCGGCGCGGCATTCCACCTCTGCCCCGTCAAGCGGCACCGCGCGCAGGAGATACAGCAGGTCGGTCACAAAGACCGGCCCGTTGTTCAACTCGTGATCATAAAGCCCGTGCATGACCAGATGCAGGCACATGTCCTCTGGGGCGAGGCACGGCAGCGCGGCCCCACCGATCCGGACCGCGCCGAGCCGGGCCCAGATATCGTGCTCGAACAGGGCGAAGGCGGTCAGGTCCAAAGCCTGGAAAGGCGGGGTCAGATGCGCATGCAACTCGACAGCGACGACCTGCCGCGGCGACCAGACCGGGGTTGCGTGTTTGGCGACATCGTCGGAGGGAAGGGGGGGCTTGTGGGCGAAATGCTGCATCTCTCCACCTGCCTCGGCCAAGAGCGCGCGGGCGCGGGCAAGGTCCTCTGGCCGCACCAGCACATCGAGGTCCCGCATTTGCCGCATGGACGGATCGGGATAGGCCAAGGCGGCCAGCACGATACCTTTCAGAAAGACATGCGCGATCCCGGCCGCGTGCAACAGCGTGTGGACGCGCAGCGCCTCGGCTTGCAGCGCAAGGGCGCGCATCTGCCAGGCGCGACGCGTTTCTCTTGCAGGCGCGAGCGCGCATGGAAGCTTCAGCCCGGCCGGGCCGAGGGCGGGCTCGAGACAGGGCAGCACACGTTGCGTCCGTGCGAGCGCAACCACCCGTGCCCAGTCCCCTGCGGACAAGGACGGACAGGGGCGCTTGGCACAGTGTGACAGCAGATCGAGCAGGAAGGTTTCCGGCACAAACGCGGGGTTGGGGTCGTCAGGCGTGGTCAAGGTCTCGGTCGCTTGTTCGGCTTGGGTCCACCCTAGCCTTTCCGCAACTGCCCGGGCAAGCCGATGACCGGATGGGCGCGCGCGCCTGTCGATATCGGCGTCGCCTCGGATGCCGAGACTGGCAGGGAATGTCTTGCAAAGTGCCGTGATGCTTGCAAACACCTTGGGCCTTGGGCTATTTCGATAAGGGAGCGGTGGCAGCAAAAGTGCTGATGCCTGGAATATCTGGACGGGGGCAATCCGATGCAGCAAGATAAAGACGTCAAAGCCAAGTTGAAAACCTGGGACAGACCGCAGCTGGTCGTGCTTGGCACCGCGCGCAACTTGACCCGAACTGGTGCCGTCGGTGCGCTCAGTGACGGCACGAACCCTGTCACTGCATCTGTAGCCGTAAGCTGATCCGCCTCGGTCGGGCGCTTTTTCTGTCAACAGAGACGCGATTCAGGGCCCCAGGTCCACGGCTTCGTCGGGCGGTCTGCTGCGCTGGACGGCCTTCAGGGCAGTTCGAGCGGCTGTGCGCCCTGCCGGTCACGTTTGGTTTGTTCTCTTCCCGGCCAACGGGCGATGGCTGCCACCGGCAGCCAGGTGCCAGTCGGGCGCTGTCCTCACTTCGGGGCGAAAGACAGGAACGCTCTGACCACCGTGAAATGATCAAACCCGCGGCCCCCGGCAACTGCGCATGGCCCGGCTGCGACCCAGGCATGGGCCTCGACCGCGCCTTCGTGTCGGCGCATCCCGAAACAGACGACATGCGGCACGCCAAGCACCGCCAGCAATGCCCGCGCGCAGAGTGCCTTTGAATAGCAACTGGCAGGCAAGGGGCTGTTGCGCGATGCGATCCCGACCGCGGCTCCGACGGCATGCGCGCGCCGATTCTGTGCCGGGGACAAGAGAGGCACGACGGCAGAGATACCCAGATCACAGCCATAGGTGCGGTGCAGATACTTCAGAGGTACCGCGCGGATCAGCAGACCGGATATGCCCAGCAACATCCACGCCGGCAGCACCAATGCGAGGGCAAGGCCCGGGTGCGACCGAAGGCTGCGCCACTTGCGCGCGATGACGGAAAACGTGCCTTGACGCGGCTCAGTCAACGCTCACCACGAGCCCGTTGGCTTGCATATCGTCCAGTACGGCGAGGACATCCGCACGGCAGGTCTCGGGCGTGACGTCATATTCCCGCGACAGCGTCTCTACGATGGCGCTCAGCCGGGTCGGGGCCTCGAGCATGTCCCAGATTCGCCCGCCACTGCCGGACAGGCCGAAATAAACGTTCTTCTCGATGCTCATGATGACGGTCTCGCCGTCCATGTCGGCAGAGACCACGTTTGGCGCGCGCTGAAAACTGAGATCGCTCGTCATTGTCGGAACCTCGGCATTGGGGCACAGGCAAGTCGCCCGACTGCCACGCTGTCAACTAGCCGACCGGGTGTCGTTTGGCAATGCGCTCGCCCGGACGGCGGTTGCAACTTGCTGCATCATGGGACAAGAGCAGTGCAGACCATGTCAGACCCTTGGTGCCATGCCGGAACTCTACCAAGCCTATGGCTTGACCATCTCGTCCGAAATCGCGTTGCCGGAACTGTCGGCCTGCGTTGCGCCGGTCGGAGACCCCGACGTGAGGATCGTCCATGATCCGACCGTGATCTCTGCGCCGATCGGCGCGGGCTGGGTTCAGCTTTCACCCTTTGCATGGACGGGGTCCGCCGGCTTTGTCCTGCATATCCCGGATGTCGCCTGGTTCGCGGTGGAGAATGGAGACACGATCCGCGCAGCCCCGATAGGCGGGGTCGATATGGCATCCGTGCGCGTGTTCCTGCTTGGCTCTGCCATCGGGGCCCTGCTGTTTCAGCGCGGGCTGCTCGTGCTTCATGGCAACGCGGTCGATATGGGCGATGGCTGCATGCTGTGCCTCGGGCTGTCGGGGGCGGGCAAATCCACCCTCGCGGCGGCCTTCGCCGCGCGCGGCCATTCGGTGCTGGCCGATGACGTCGTCGCGATCGACGGTGAAGGGCGCGCGCTTCCGGGCATTCCCCGCATCAAGATCTGGCGGGATGCGGCAGAGCGGCTGAAAGTCGAGACCGCAACGCTCGACCGCATCCGCCCCGAGATGGAAAAGTTCAACCTTCCGCTGCCCGAGTCACTCGTCGACACACCGCGCCCGGTGCGCTGGATCTTTCTGTTGGGCACGCATGAACGGCAGGATTTCGATCTGACCCACCTGAGCGGGATCGAACGCTTCGCGCCCTTGCTGGCCAACACCTATCGCCGCAGGTTCATGGAGGGCATGCGCCTGAATGCCGATCACCTCGCGCAATGCGGGCGGCTGGCGGGAAAGGTGCATATGGCGCGCGTGATCAGGCCCGAAAGCGGCTTCGATATCGACGGTCTGGTCGATCTGCTCTTGCGCGAGATGGCCGGGGCGCCCGCAGGATGACAGGGCCGGGGTTGCATTGGCTGGCCTCTTACCCGAAATCGGGGAACACCTGGTTTCGCGTTGTCCTGAGGGCGTATCTCGACGGGGCCGATGACGAGATCGATCTGAACAGGTTGCAAACCGGCTTGATCGGCAGCAGCCGGTTGTGGGTCGATGACGTGGTGGGCTTCGATACCGCCGATCTCTACCCGTCCGAGATCGACCGCATGCGTCCTCTGGCCTATCGCTGGTACGCCTTGCAAGACGGTTTCGGCGGCTACCACAAGATTCACGACGCATTCCTTCGCAATGATGACGGCGCGCCACTTGTCGATCCGCAGGCGACCAACGGCGCGGTTTACATCGTGCGGAACCCGCTGGACATCGTCCCGTCCCTCGCGGCCCATCTGTCGATCACCCTGGACGAGGCCGTCGATGTCATGGGCAATCCCGACGCGGCGCTGGCAAACACCGCACGCGGGCTGAACCCTCAGCTGCGACAGCGCCTGTGTACATGGTCTGGTCATGTCGAGAGTTGGGTCGATGCCACGGAGATTCCGGTCCACGTGCTGCGCTACGAGGATATGCATGGCACACCTCGCGAGGCCTTCGCGGCCGCGCTGGCGTTCCTTGGACTGCGCGGAGAGGATGAGCGCGTGGCGAGGGCCATCTCGCTGGCCGGGTTCGACAGGCTTGTCCACCTGGAAACAACGCGCGGCTTTCGCGAACGCCCCGCAAGCATGGCCCGATTCTTTCGCAGCGGTCGCACCGGGGACTGGCGGAGCACGCTTCAGGAAAGGCAAGTCGCGCGGATTGTCAGCGACCACGCGCCCGTGATGCAGCGCTTCGGATATCTCGACAAGGATGGCGAACCGGTGTGAGGGGATCGGAGCATCATGGCTGCCTTGGCGCCTCCGTGCCCCTCTCAGAGCGTCGGGATCGGGCATCGCCGCCCCTCCGGGGCAGGTTCTGCTGGCCCGGTGGCAGCCCGCTGGCAGACCCCTTGCCAAGTCTGCCTGACTGTCACACAGGTAGACGATGATTGGTGCATATCTTCTTTGGGATAGTCCCGATCCCGGCTCGGGGCGCGCGCGGGCGTTTGCGGCGGCGTTGTCCGACAGGGCTGGCGTCCCGAAGACCTATCGAACCAATGGTGCGCTCTTGTGCGACGGGGCGCGCCACGCGGGCAGCGACGTGACCCGTCTGGGTGATGGCACGGCGGTGTTGTTCACGGGCTTCATCGCCAATCGCTCGGCCTTGCGCGCGCAACTGGGCTGTTCGGCCGAATGCGATACCGGGCTCTACGCCGCCGCGCGAATGGCATGGGGCGATCAGGCAGACCGGCACGTCGTCGGCGAATACGCGGCCATTCTTGTGCCACCTTCTGGCGCGGAACTGCGCCTCTTCCGCAGCCCGATCGCGGCTCCGGCATTGCATATCTGGCATGACCGTGACCGCTGCATTGTGGCCAGCACGCCCGCGGCGCTGTTCGCAACCGGCGAGGGCTCGCGCGAACTCGATGACACGAAGCTGGCCGACAGCCTGTTGCTGAACTACTCCGATGAGCGTCGCGGCTGGTTCAAGGGCGTCCCCCGCCTGCCGCGCGGTGCGCGCGCGCATCTCATTCAAATCCTCGATCCGGTCGAGGAGACCTTCCCGTTTACCGGCCGCACCGAGTTCCACGATCCCACGCTGGGCTTGCGCTACGTCGCCGGGCGCGCGGAGGCGGGGCGTGAGGCCTATCGTGCCCGCCTGGCCCAGCGCC